>NZ_BKFU01000037.1:0-35831 GCF_008980265.1 Acinetobacter sp. TUM15064
ATACTCTAGGCTAGGTTTAAGACATATCTTGAGTTTTATACTTTATGTAACTTGTAAGACAATCTAATTATCATTAAATCAAGAAGATGGCATATTCAATGTCATCTTCTTTTTTTTAATAATAAAATAGGTTGCTTCATATGGCTGTACAAACAGAACAAGTGCCACACCATATTGTCATTATTGGTGGCGGTGCAGGTGGTCTAGAGTTAGCAACACAACTCGGAGACAGCTTAGGAAAATCCAAACAAGCAAAAATCACCCTTGTCGATCAAAACCTGACGCATATCTGGAAACCCTTACTCCACGAAATTGCGGCTGGTACACTCAACCCTAGTGTTGAAGAAATCAATTACTTTGCCCATGCCTCTAAACATCATTATGAGTTTGTTTTGGGTCGTTTTGTCGGCTTAGACCAAGAACATAAACAAGTAAAACTTGAAGCACGCCAATATGCCAAACAAAGCAGTGAAACCACGCAGTTTGAACTCAACTACGACAGCTTAGTCCTTGCAGTTGGTTCGACCTCTAACGACTTTGCGACCGAAGGCGCTAAACATTACTGCCATTTCCTCGACAGTCGCCAACAAGCTGAAATTTTCCAGCAAGACCTTCTACATTTGTATTTAGATGCACAAAACCGTCCCGAAACACGCGCACTCAATATTGCTATTATTGGTGCAGGTGCCACAGGAGTTGAGCTTGCTGCCGAATTGGTCCATGCGAAAAGCACCTTTTTTAAATACGGTCTCAATAAAATTGACCCAAACAAAGTGAAAGTCACCTTGATTGAGGCAGCGGATCGTCTTCTTCCCGCCCTATCCACCAAAATGGCAAATCACACTCATGCGCAATTGGAAAAGCTTGGTGTTGAAGTCCTCACTCATCACCGTGTTGCAAAATTAGACAAAGACCATATTTATTTTGCCGATGGTCAACAAATTGATGCTGATTTAAAAGTTTGGGCGGCAGGTATTAAAGCACCTCAAGTTTTAAATAGCCTTGAAAGTTTCCAAAAAGATAAGATTGGTCGCTTAATCGTCTACGCGACATTGCAAACTCGTACTGATCCCAATATTTTTGCCTTTGGAGACTGTGCGCACTGCCAACCTGCTGCCGATGAACCAGTTCTTGGCCCACGCGCTCAAGTGGCTAGTCAACAAGCTGCCTTTTTGGTTCGAGCGCTCAAAGCGCGCATTCACGGTCAGTCTTTGCCGATGTTTAAATTTTCTGACAAAGGTTCTTTGGTTTCCCTCAGCCAATATAAAGCAGTCGGCGAACTCCTTGGACAAGTCAATGTGCAAGGCGTGCTGGCAAAATCCATGTATGTTTCTTTATATCGACTCCATCAAGCGACCCTACATGGTTATACTCAAGCTGGATTAATGACCGCAAAGGATCTGATGAATAAAAAAGTCGGTCCAAAAATAAAATTGCATTGAAATCTAAAAATGTGTCCCCACTAATAAAAAAACGCCATAAGAACGTGGAAAATGCAGTTTTTTACTAAATTTAGTCTACAAAAGCTGCTTTTCACTTTATGATATACCCCTTAAATTCTAAATGAATGGACGAAAAACATGACTGCTATCGCAAATGATCACGTGGTTTCTTTCAACTACAAATTGACTAACGCAGAAGGCGAAACGCTAGACCAATCACAAGGTGAACCACTTGCATATTTGCACGGCGCAGGTAACATCATCCCAGGTTTAGAAAATGCATTGCTAGGCAAAACTGTAGGTGAAAAATTCACTGTTACTGTTCCTGCTGCTGAAGGTTATGGCGAATACAACCCTGAACTTGTTCAAGAAGTTCCAGCGCAAATGTTCCAAGGCGTTGACAACATCCAAGCGGGTATGCAGTTCCAAGCTCAAACTGATGATGGCGTTCAAATCGTAACTGTAAAAGCAGTTGAAGGCGAAAACGTAATTGTTGATGCGAACTTCCCACTTGCTGGTCAAGACTTAACTTTCGAAGTTGAAATCGTAGAAATCCGCGATGCAACTGAAGACGAATTACAGCACGGCCATGCGCACGGTGCTGGTGGTCACCATCACTAAGATTTAACACGCTTAGAAAAAAGGCGGAAGTTTAACTTCCGCCTTTTTTATTTTGAATACTTAGTCATTCGCGACGTATTTCAAAAGCGGTAAATGATTGCTGCTCTAAAGCCAGTTCTACGATGACTACATCCTGGACTAACGCATGAGTTGGCCCGACTTTAGCAAAATTCACCAGTTCGGCAACCGTACCATCATCACCCAAAAGCAATCCTTCAACTGCAACTGAATCCAGATTCAGTACATAACCCTTTAAACCTAAAGCAACAGCATGTTGTGCAAACCAACGTCGATATCCGACACCCTGAACTTTGCCCAATATAGTCAGTTTTACTGCTTTCATACCGTATGCTCTCGGTTCACGACCGTATAAATAGCCTGACTCATATGCTGTGCTTGTAAACCACGCTCACCTTGCTGAGCCAAAAGGTCGCCTGCTTGGGCATGTAAAGTCACAATTTGATGTAACGCAATGTCATCTTGCAACTGTGCTTTTAAACTGGCAATCATGCCTGCCAATACATCCCCCATTCCACCTGTCCCCATCCCCGGATTACCTGCGGTACAAATCCAAAGTTGCGTATCTAAAATCAAGCTTCCTGAACCTTTCAGCACCCATTGCCCTGCATATTTTTCTTGTAGAGCATAAACAGCTGCAATGCGGTCAGATTCTACCGCCAAAGTAGTTATGCCCAGTAAAGTCGCTGCTTCTCCCGGATGCGGTGTTGCGTAGACCTGTTTACCAAGCTTTACTGGCTTTGAGGCCAAAAACCATAAGGCATCTGCATCTAGCACCACCTGTAAAGCACTGATCTGAATGAGTGGAAACCATGCCTCAAACTGCTGTTGAGCCCACGAGTCTCGTCCCAACCCCATACCAAAACTGACTGCATCCACATGTGCTAGCAATGCTTCACGTTCTTGGAGCGACATTTGGTTAATATCGCGCAGCATAATATTCGGTGCACGGGCTAAAATTGCAGTATGGTATTTTGCATCACACACCACCGTCACCTTGCCTGCACCCGCATGAAAGGCAGCTTCTGCAGCCAGCATCACTGCACCGCCCATCTGTGCATGCCCTCCAATCACCAGTACATGCCCATAACTTCCTTTATGCCCAAAGGCTTGACGCCGTTCAAGCTGCACATGCTGTGGAGCAAGTGACGCTAAAGACTTTAATTCGCTGTCTACTGGAAGCAGTGAAACAAGCGTGACTTCCCCCGCAAAAGCCTTCCCCTGTCCAGTAAATAAACCTGCCTTTAAACCTAGAGCCGTAAAGGTATAATCAGCGACAATAGCACAAGGTAAAGCCTGCCCCGTGTTGGCTTGTAAACCACTCGGAAGGTCGATGGCAATTTTTAAACCTGCTTGTCTATTGATTTGCTGAATCACTGCTTGCCAGTCTGAACTGAGTTCACGGTTTAAACCAATCCCAAACAAAGCATCAATATACGCATCATAAGCACGTTGAAAAGCAAAGCCTGTATGAATCACTATCCCCTGTTGCACAGCCGCTGCATGCGCTTGTTTCAGTGATGTAGATGCACCCAAAGCCGCTGCATAAATTTCAACATCATAACCTTGCGCGGCTAGATACGATGCAATTAAGTAACCATCACCTGCATTGTTGCCTTGACCACAACACACCGCAACACTTTTGACTTGCTGCTGTTTAAGCCTAGGCAGCACCTGCTCAGTTGTTGACCATGCGACTTGTTGCATCAACCCATAAGCACTATTTTGTTGCGCAAACCAACGCCCTTCCCATGCTTGAATCTCACTGCTGTGGTACACTTGCTGATGCATGATTTTTCCTTTGTTCTTGGTTATGACAACACTCATATCTTCCTCAAAAATCCCTGTAGATCAATATAATCCAGAGCAAATTAAGGCTTGGATTAAAGCTGAAGCGCTGGCTTTGGGGTTTTCTGATTGTGTCATCGCCAAACCAGATGCTCAAGTTGAATTGCCACGTTTTAAAAAATATTTAGAGCTTGGTTATCATGGTGACATGCATTTTCTTGCTGAAAACTTAGAAAAACGTGCAGATCCAACCCTGCTTGTTCCAGGCACCAAAAGTATTATTTGTGTGCGTATGGATTATTTAGTTGCCGTGCCTGAACCCCGTCTTGTGCCTTTTGCACCAAATAGTGCCATTATTGCGCGCTATGCACGTGGACGTGACTATCACAAAGTCATGCGTGGACGTTTAAAGACCCTTTCGCAGAAAATCAAAGCCAAAGTGGGTGATTTTGAATCTCGCCCCTTCGCAGACTCGGCACCCATTTTTGAAAAATCATTGGCTGAAAATGCAGGTATGGGCTGGGTGGGTAAACACACCTTACTCATCCATAAAACATCAGGCTCATTTTTTGTCTTAGGCGAACTCTTTACCTCTTTAGAGTTACCTTTTGACCAAGCAACGACCAAACACTGTGGCTCATGTAGCGCATGTATTGATATTTGCCCGACTCAAGCGATTGTTGAACCTTATTTGCTAGATGCACGTAAATGCATTGCCTATTTAACCATTGAGTTCCAAGGCATTATCCCTGTAGAACTACGCCGTGGTATCGGCAACCGTGTGTTTGGTTGCGATGACTGCCAGCTCATTTGCCCGTGGAATAGCTTTGCCAAAACCACGCCGATTGATGATTTTAACCCGCGTCATGGCTTGGATGACATCCAACTGCTTGACCTTTGGCAATGGGATGAAAGTACCTTTATGGCAAATACTGAAGGGAGTCCTCTGCGGCGAACAGGCTATCAAAGCTTTATGCGTAATGTTGCGATTGGTTTGGGCAACGCACCATTTTCGGATGAAATTTTGCAACAATTACACACTTCTCGCTCAGAGCTTAACGATATTGTGCAAGTCCATATTGACTGGGCCATCCAAGAGCAACTGATGAAAAAGTCGTAAAACTTGCTTCGAACACCCTCCATCCAAAAGGGTTTAATCAAACAGCCAGTTGCTTGCATAATTTTATCTATTTTATCTATTTAGCCGCATTTTCAACACATCCACAGATTCATAGAAATAGAATTTTGCAGCCAAATTTCGAGAAAAGTGCTCAACTTTGCAACTATTTCCATAATCTCATAAAAAGATAAAATTAGAAACATAATCGGGAGATACTATTAAAACTGAGCAATAATGCCTTTTAAGTTGGCACGTTAAATGTATGATGTATACAAGTTAGAATTAAAAATGGATCGCCATTATGAACCTACGCAATGATTGGACGCGTGAAGAAATCGAAGCTTTGTATGATCAGCCTTTTCTTGATCTCGTCTTTCAAGCGCAGACCGTACATCGCCAACATTTCCAAGCCAATACCATTCAAGTAAGTACTTTATTGTCGATTAAAACAGGCAAATGCCCTGAAGATTGTAAATACTGCTCTCAGTCAGCACGTTATGACTCAAAACTTGAAGCAGAAAAACGCATTGCTGTAGACAAAGTCATCTCTGAGGCAAAAGAAGCGTTAGCATCAGGCTCATCTCGTTTTTGTATGGGCGCAGCTTGGCGTAATCCACATGAGCGCGACATGCCTTATGTACTAGAAATGGTTAAAGAAGTAAAAGCACTCGGTTTAGAGACTTGTATGACTTTAGGGATGCTGAATGAGTCTCAAGCTGGACGTTTAAAAGATGCAGGTTTAGATTATTACAACCATAACCTCGACACTTCACGCGAGTATTATTCACATATTATTAGTACACGTACCTTTGACGACCGTTTAAATACCTTAGAATATGTCCGCCAAGCAGGCATGAAGGTGTGTAGCGGTGGTATTGTTGGTCTAGGTGAAAAGAAAGAAGACCGTATTGGTTTATTGCAAGAACTTGCAACAATGCCAATTCACCCAGAATCTGTACCTATCAACATGTTGGTTCCAATTGAAGGCACGCCATTGGCAGATGTCGAAAAACTCGATGTGACAGAATGGATTCGTACTATTGCTGTTGCACGTATTATCATGCCGCACAGCTATATCCGCTTGTCTGCAGGTCGTGAAGCACTTTCTGACTCAGACCAAGCGCTTGCGTTTATGGCGGGTGCAAACTCATTGTTCTCGGGTGAGAAACTACTAACAACACCAAATGCAGGCGAAGGTAAAGACCGTCAACTGTTCAGCAAACTAGGTTTAGTGGCTGAAAAGCCAAAACCGACAGTGGCGGACCTGAGCCTAGATGCCATGGCAAGCTAATTCCCAAGATTTGCTAAGCACAAA
Source organism: Acinetobacter sp. TUM15064 (assembly GCF_008980265.1). NCBI lineage: Bacteria > Pseudomonadati > Pseudomonadota > Gammaproteobacteria > Moraxellales > Moraxellaceae > Acinetobacter > Acinetobacter sp. TUM15064. Next base: position 6,305 of record NZ_BKFU01000037.1, read on the forward strand.
AAAGCCCCTTATTTCAATAAGGGGCTTTTTTAATCTCTATCTGTTTAACGTTCAGATGACTGAGCAAAATTATGTGCAGTAATTAAAATACCATAACTGGCATTCAGATAATCGCCTTGGAAGATCTCATCTTCACCATTGGCATGGCGTACAATTAATGTTTGGCGAATCGCATCATAGTGAAAAGAATCAAAACACTCTTGATGCTGACACAGCCAGCTTAAGGTATCACTCAAATTATCATCAACAATATAAGTCTGTGCTTGAAAATTTTTAGTCATCATCTAGGTACGCTAAACACTGTGATCAGGCTATTGTAAGCAATTTTGACTGCATTCAGTCAAACTAAGCCATAAAATATAGACATTAAAAAAGTGAGCCTGCGCTCACTTTTTTACTTAATTTAGTCGGTTTTAGAATCCCCACACTTCCGGCATTCCATATGCTCCCCGATTTCAGTCATTTGTTCATATTCATAAACGTGGATGCAAAATAATTTTTTAAACAACTGAAGCATTTTTAACTCCTGTAAGTGATTTTTTAAAAATTAGCTTCTTAAAACGAGTATATCGTCCTGAAATACCCACAACTCATGTTTCATGAGCTATACACATTTTTAAACATACTTTTTATAAATTTCAAGTGCCTTTTGTCGAATAACAGCATAAAGTGATCAATGGTCATTTACTTTTTTAAATGATGCGTTTCATTTACTTGTAGTTCTGCTTCACATCACTTTTAAAAATGCGGCAGAAGATGAAACAAAACTTGATTTAAATTTGGATCAAGCTAGGATAAAAATACAATGAATGCTCAAAGCAGATGTTTTGAGAAACCAATAAATAATTTCATAAAAAAGCAACGATAAGGATATTTATACATGCTTGGACGTATGATGTTTCAACCGCTATTGATTAGCAATCTGATTGATCACGCAGAACGCTATCATGCCGACACAGCCATTATTTCTAAAAATACAGACGGCAGTATTACTGAAACCAACTGGGCCAAAGTCGCAGCCAACTCTAAACGATTTGCCAATGTGCTTAAAGGTTTAGGGCTTTCGCAAAGCGACCGTGTGGCGACCATCGCATGGAACAATCATCGTCACCTAGAATCTTGGTATGCCATCTCTGGTAGTGGTTACATTTGCCATACCATCAACCCACGCTTGTTTCCAGAACAACTGATTTTTATTATCAATGATGCGCAAGATCGTGTGGTGTTATTTGATAAAACCTTTGCGCCACTCATTGCAGCGGTAAAAGCACATTTACCACATGTTGAACACTTTATTTGCCTAGATGCCTCAGATGAGGCTATTACAGAAAAAATCGCCGATGTGAAATTTTATGATGACTTGGTCAGCAAAGAGTCTGAACAGTTCACATGGCCAAGCTTTGATGAGCAAACCGCAAGCTCTTTGTGCTATACATCAGGTACAACAGGAAATCCAAAAGGTGTGCTATATAGCCACCGCTCCACCATTTTGCATAGTTTTGCCATCAGCCTACCCGACTCACTTAATCTGTCTGCAAATGACATCATGTTGCCTGTAGTGCCAATGTTCCATGTCAATGCTTGGGGTACACCTTATGCCGCTGCTATGGTAGGTTGTACAGTTGTATTGCCTGGACCTGGTTTAGATGGGCCGAGTCTAGTGAATATGATTGACTCGTATAAAGTTACTGTGGCTTTGGGTGTTCCAACCATTTGGCAAGGTTTACTGGCAGCAGCAAAACAATTAGGTAGTCAATTGACAAGTATGAACCGCAACGTTGTGGGTGGTTCAGCCTGCCCACCCTCCATGTTAGCGGCGTTTAAAACCGAATATAACTGTGAAACCATCCATGCATGGGGCATGACCGAAACCAGTCCTCTAGGCTCTGCCAACCAACTTAAAGCCAAACATCAACAGCTCTCTGAACAAGAGCGTTTCCAACTGCGTCTATCTCAAGGCCGTCCGCCTTTTGGCGTGGATTTACGCCTGACCGATGAAGAAAAAGGCAACAACGAAATTGCACGCGATGGTGAGCAGATTGGCAATCTACAAATTAAGGGTCACTGGATTATTGACAGTTACTTTGGTAAAGATGAATCCGCACTCACGACCGATGGCTGGTTTGACACAGGTGATATTGCAACCCTAGATGAAGATGGCTTCTTATGCATCAGTGACCGCTCTAAAGATTTAATCAAGTCTGGCGGCGAATGGATTTCATCGGTTGAACTTGAAAACCTTGCAATGGGACATTCAGATATTCTTATGGCAGCGGTTATTGCAGCCGAACATCCAAAATGGGATGAACGTCCTATTGTCATCGCTGTGAAGAAACCCGATAGCACGGTCACTGAACAAGGTGTCTTAGACTACTATACCGACAAAATTGCGAAATGGCAGATTCCCGACCGTGTGATTTTTGTCGACAATATTCCACTGAGCGGTACGGGTAAAATGCTAAAACGTGAACTCCGCGCCCAATATGGCCAAGTACTACTGGAACAAAATCCTGTTTAACGTTGTTTAAAATAAAAAGCCTGATCATATGGTCAGGCTTTTCTTTATGTTCGGATAATTTAAATACCATCAATACCATTGATTTGAAAGCACGTCTAATAAAGACGCTTTAAACACCTCACCATGCTTTAAATTTGGATAGATTAAAAATTTAGCATCCACTCCATGTTGCTTAGTTATAGCAAGCACCTCTCTATTGTTGTTGATACCACTTGCATCAAAATTAGGACTCTGCTGGCTGCCTACATTTGCTAAAAGATCGCCTTCCATCAGTAATAGATGCTTTTTCGAATCTTGGGCTATTTTTGCGTTCTTAGTTTTTTTCATTATACGCTGATCAGCCCAAGAAAGAGATGGACTTGCAGCAAAGAAATGGCTGAAATAGCGCCCATCAAGCAAACTATCAAGCACAAAAAGCCCTCCATATGAATGCCCCCATAACGCTCTTTTTTGCGCATCCAACTTTACATTCTGCTCAACCCAAGGGGCGATATCCTTCAAAACCACATTTCTAAAATCAGCACTTCCCCCGCTCATCCGCTCTGGATTCCTAGGATCATGCGCAGGTTTTCCAGTCACTAAATCCGCTGGCGTATAGTCCAGCGAGCGAAATGCTGTGGCAAATGGCAAATTGGTTTTATAACCTATAGCAACCAATATAGGCGCATCATTTTCCAGTAAAGATTTCAGCACATCCTCATTCAAATGAGACATCGCAGAATTCCCATCCAACATAAAAACAGATGGATAAGCTTTTTGTTCATTTTGTGCTGTTTTAGGAATACCTAACCACACTCTATATGTTTTTTGTGGGTCTTTAGATGCAAACTCTTTAATTTTAAAATTATAATACTCAGAGCCCACTTCTGCGATATTCGCAGCTAGAGGTTTCATTTCTGGCTTTGCATATAAACCTGAACTAAACCCCAACAGGGATAACGAAGCCAATACAATATTTAAAGTCTTTCTATAAAAATGAGTCATTTTTCATGTACAAAATCATGTGATAACGAATATTAACATATAATAATGGTTATCATTTTCAATGAGTAATTCATTTTAATAAATATTCACTTAAACAATATTGTGGTCAGTTCGACTTCTTAAAAATATACTTTCAAGGTCACCCTTCCAAATACGCGTAGTCAGCTTTCCTATAAAGCACATACGTCGAGCGATTTCCTACAAAAAAGCCACCACATTCAAGTGTGATGGCGATCTTTACCTTATCTTGAGATTTTTACAACTTTTTCCAAGTCATGTTGCTCACACCCTTCGCATCTTTTGCTGAAGCTTGTACTTTCAGTTGGTCTTTACCTGCGTTGATTTGTGCCGTATTGATATTATATGTACGACCATCTTGAGGATTTATCCATACGCCTTTTGCAAACGTCTGGCCTGTTTTATCAGCTACTAAACCGCTTAAAATTTGCATACCAAAGATTGGTTTATCCTTGAGCCCACCCTGACATTTTGTACAAACATCACTGATCGGTGCGCCAGCCAAAGGATAATATTTCGTCACTACTGCGCTATATTGTGCTGTTTTTGAGTTCTTACGAATCACAATATCTGAAATATAAGAACCTGTTCGGTCATCAATAACCTTCCACGTCCCAATCAGTGGGTCAAAAGGCATAGCAAAGACAGAGTTAGACAACCCAAAACATAGTGCAGATGCACACAAAAATTTAAGCTTCATAAAATCAATTACAATTGAGAAAAATAAGAATGAAAATGGTCGAAATTATAGCAACTATATTTTTCTATTTATAAAATATTTCATGAAAATTAAACATTTATATGAAATTAAAAAATAATCACAGCAGTCCAGACATCTAAGCACTTTTTTGAAACAGATATTGATATAAAAAAAGCCTCCGAAGAGGCTTTTTTGTTGACACACTTATGCAGCTGTACGCTCTTCAATTGGCACAACTTTACGTAGCTCAGGCCCAGTATAGTCTGCACTCGGACGAATAATACGGTTATCCGCACGTTGTTCCATCACATGTGCTGCCCAGCCTGTTACACGACTCATCACGAAGATTGGGGTAAATAATTTGGTTGCAATACCCATAAAGTGATATGCCGATGCATGGAAAAAGTCTGCATTACAGAACAATTTTTTCTCACGCCACATCACCTCTTCACAGCGTACCGATACTGGATAAAGCACTGTATCGCCTACGTCTTTGGCTAAGCGCTCTGACCAAATCTTAATGATGCCATTGCGCGGATCATTGTCTTTGTAGATTGCATGACCAAAGCCCATGATCTTTTCTTTACGCTCTAGTTTACCCAACATTTCACGCTCAGCTTCATCAGCTGATGTCCAGTTTTCAATCATTTCCATCGCAGCTTCATTGGCACCACCGTGTAATGGACCACGTAGTGAACCAATTGCACCCGTAATGCATGAATGCATATCGGATAAAGTTGAAGCACACACACGTGCAGTAAATGTAGAGGCGTTGAACTCATGCTCTGCATAAAGGATCAAAGATACATTCATTACCTGCTCATGCAATTCGTTTGGCTTTTCACCATGCAGTAAATGCAGGAATTGAGCGCCAATTGAATCATCATCAGTATTTTCTTCAATACGCACGCCATCATGACTAAAACGATACCAGTAGCAAATAATCGCAGGCAGTGTTGCAAGAATACGGTCAGCAACATCTTGTTGTTCGGCAAAAGAGTGTTCCGTTTCTAGATTACCCAGCATGGACACGCCTGTGCGCATCACATCCATTGGGTGTGAGTCTGCAGGAATACGCTCAAGCACTTCTTTCAACGCTTGCGGTAATTGGCGTAGTAATTTAAGTTTCGCTTTGTAGGCTATAAGTTGTTCTGCTGTTGGTAGTTCACCAAAGAAGATCAAATAAGCGACTTCTTCAAATTGACAATTTTCTGCCAAATCTTGCACATCGTAACCACGGTAGGTTAAGCCTGCGCCACTTTTACCTACAGTTGAAAGTGCCGTTTTTCCCGCAACTTGTCCACGCAATCCTGCGCCTGTAAGGACTTTTCCTTCTGCCATTTTTAATTCTCCTGTTTAAACAGCTTATCTAATGTGTTTTCAAAGGTGTGATAATCGAGAAATTCATAGAGTTCTTTTCGTTGTTGCATTTTATCCAGTACATTGACCTGAGTACCGTCATTGCGAATAGCATGCATCACTTCCAGTGCTGCCTTTTGCATAGCGCGGGTCGGTGACAGCGGATACAGCACCATCGAGATGCCTTGTTCTGCAAGTTGTTCTTTGGTGTAGTATGGAGTATCGCCAAATTCGGTAATGTTCGCCAGTACAGGGACACCGACTGCATCACAGACGGTCTTGTACATCGTGATATCTGTCATTGCTTCGGCAAAGATCGCATCAGCACCTGCTTCCACACAAGCACATGCACGGTCAATCACTGCTTGTAGGCCTTCCTTTTGTAGGGCATCAGTCCGTGCCATCACCACAAAGTTTGAATCCGTTTTGGCATCAACAGCAGCTTTGACACGATCGACCATTTCTTGTTGGGTCACGATCTCTTTATTTGGGCGATGACCACAGCGTTTTTGTGCCACTTGGTCTTCGATGTGGACAGCAGCAGCTCCAGCAGCAATCATTTGTTTCACGGTACGTGCAATGTTAAATGCCCCACCCCAACCTGTGTCAATATCAACCAGTAGTGGTGTATCTACACGTTCGGTAATACGACGTACATCTTCCAAGACATTGTCTAAGCTGGTCATTCCCAAATCAGGAAGACCGTAAGAGTAGTTCGCAACACCAGCACCCGAAAGATAGATGGCCTTGTAACCCACCTGTTTCGCCATCATTGCTGCATAAGCATTGACTGTACCGATAATTTGTAATGGTTTTTCCACTTCCAGTGCTTGTCTAAATCTTAAGCCTGCAGACGTTTGTTCTGTCATAGTCCTTTCCACGGCATTTACTTTAATTTTCGAGTTTTGAGTATAGCCATAATGTTCCAATTGGCTATGACATTTTAGAATGATCACTCTAAAACTTTAGTCCCATGGTTCACGTTTTTATTGTGTAATTTTCTTCCATAAGCAGACCTTTAGTGCTAAACAGGTACACCTCAAAAAGACAATGTGTGCATATTTTTGCTATGATAGCAACTAGAGATACACATTTTATTAGGCTGTTTTTAGTTATTATGCACACTTCTGTTCAACTTGAACCACTAACGCGGGATACACCACAAACTAAACGTGGTCATGAACGTTGCTTAGCGCTTTTAGAGAGTGCGACTAATCTTTTTCTAGAACACGGTTATGAAGCTGTATCACTGGATGATATTGTGAATCATGCAGGCGGATCAAAAGCCTCAATCTATAAATATTTTGGGAACAAAAAAGGCTTGTTTAAAGCAATTTGTGATTATCGGCGTGATCAATTTTATCGCGATATTACCCTGACTTGTATCTGTGAGACTGAGGAATTACGCACTTATCTTATTCGTATTTTAACCAACTTCCTCAAACACATCATTCAACCTAAAAACATTGCCTTTATTCGTTTAATACTCAATCAAACACAGAAAGATCCTGCGCTTGCACAATACATCCATGAAAATGGTGCACAAATGATTCAAAAAACTATTGCTCAAGCCTTATCTCAAGCACATGAAAAGGGACAACTCAATTGCCCCCAACCCAACAATTCAGCCATGCTGTATTTCGGTATTTTACGCGACTATGAGTGGCGAATTATTTTGGGGGTCGATCTTGTTCTTGATCGTGAAGAACTCAACAATCATATTGAATATTGTGTAGACCGCTTTTTAGCAGGTCATCAAAAACTCTAGTTTTTTTGCAATTTCCTTTGCTTATAGTATATTAATCAACTCTCGTTTTCTTTTAACCAACCAACAACTAATTGTTGTTCTGTTTTTATTTCAGTTTTCAGCAATTATTGTGGAGTAACAATGGCTCTACGTCACTTTCTTACCTTACGCGATTTATCTACTTTAGAACTTAACCAAGTTGTGCAACGCGGTATTGAACTGAAACGTAAACAGCACAATAGCGAAGTCTTCCAACCTTTTGTTGGTAAAGTTATGGGTATGATTTTTGAAAAATCGAGTACTCGTACCCGTGTATCGTTTGAAGCAGGCATGAGCCAGTTCGGTGGTAGCGCAATTTTTCTTTCTCCACGAGATACGCAACTGGGTCGTGGTGAACCGATTGAAGATTCAGCACGTGTGATCTCAAGCATGTTGGATATTGTGATGATCCGTACTTTCGGACATGACATTGTTGAACGTTTTGCGTCTTATTCAAAAGTTCCTGTGATTAATGCTTTGACCGATGATCACCACCCTTGCCAACTGCTTGCAGATGTTCAAACTTTTGTTGAACACCGTGGACCTATCGCAGGTAAAACTGTAGCGTGGATTGGTGATGGCAACAATATGTGTAATTCATATATTGAAGCAGCGCACATGTGGGGCTTCAAGCTCAAAATTGCAGCACCTAAAGGTTATGAACCCAAAGCAGAATTTTTAAGTGAATTTGCACACTGTGTAGAACTGGTTAACTCTGCTGAAGATGCTGCTGTCAATGCAGACCTGATCGTGACCGATGTATGGGCAAGCATGGGCCAAGAAGAAGAGCAAAAAATTCGTGAAGCAGCTTTTGCTGACTATCAAGTGAATGAACGCCTGATGGATCTTGCTCATCCTGATTGTTTATTTATGCACTGTTTACCTGCACATCGCGGCGAAGAAATTTCTGAAAAAATGCTCGACCATAAAAATGCTGTGGTTTGGGATGAAGCCGAAAACCGTTTACATGCACAAAAAGCATTGGTTGAATTTTTAATCAATGAAAATGCAAAAAAAGACTGATTTATTTTTCCAAAGAAAAGCACCTAAGGGTGCTTTTTTTATACGTGCAAAGCTATAATTGGAACATAATTTTTATAAGCGACACTTTCCATGCATTTCAAAAAGACTGGCCTGTGCCTTGCTACACTCCTAAGTACTACATTTTGTCAGGTTCACGCTTCTGAATTCGATGACTACCTACAATCCAAACAAATTATTGATGCAAATTTTAAAATTCAACAACCTGAAACGTTGAATGAAATATTAACGGTATTAACCGCAGAAGACTCCAGAACACTTCCCATTGAAATTGATAATAACACCATCATTGAACAATTTAATCTATATGCAGACCGTACCGAACTTAAAGGGATGATCATTACCCCAGATTTCGCCCAGTTTGAACAAGATTTAGGTGAAAAAGAAGTTCAAAAAGTGATTAAAAAGAATGTCCTGCAAAACTGCAATATTTTCTTCGAGCATCAATATCAGCGCCATAATCCCTACATTGTAAAACTACAGCTTAACTCCGAAAAAAACAGCTACGATTTAGAGCTAAAACAGAAAGACTGTGGTATCAAATAATAATGCCTTATAGTGATTGGTTCTCTGCTCTAGCGAACCAATCCTTGTGGTTGCAAAATAATCATAGCAGCACCAATTAAAACTACTGCACCGCCCATTATATCCCAACGGGAAAGCTGAACCTGATCGACATAACGCAACCACAGCAATGCGGTAAAGATATAGATTCCACCATAAGCCGCATAAATACGTCCTGACGCAGCCGGATGTAAAGTCAACAGCCACACAAAAGCACCTAACGCTAAAGCTGTAGGAATCCACAACCAATGACTTCTCGCCTGATTTAAAATCAAATAAGGGAAATAACAGCCTAATATTTCCATCACTGCTGTAATTAAAAACAGTACAAATGTACTAAAAATCTTAGTGAATTGAATATCCATACAGTCTATTTTTACTCGCTATTAGTCTTTAAATCGTTTGCTTTCAATAAAAAACCCGTGCGAACACGGGTTTTTAGATGATGTAAAAATCTTTAAGCAGGTTCAGCCGTTTGGTCTTCAAAAACTTCGAGTTTCAAACCAACCGCTTTACCATTTTCTTTTTTCACAGAGACCGCAACATTGCCACCATGTTCTGCAAGCTCACCGAATAGAATCATTTCAGCCAGTGGTTTTTTCAAATGCTCTTGAATCAGTCGTTGCATTGGGCGAGCACCCATTAGACGATCATAACCATTTTCGGCCATCCACTCACGTGCACTTTGATCCACTTCAAGAATGACTTTTTTCTCGTCCAGTTGCGCTTGTAATTCAGTTAAGAACTTATCCACCACATTTTCAATCACAGTAGTAGGCAGCGCTTTAAACTGAATTACGCTATCCAAACGATTTCGGAACTCTGGAGAGAACGCTTTTTTCATCGCATCTTGGTTATCATTGCTGTTGTCTTGATCCATGAAGCCAATACTCACACGAGAAATACTTTCCGCACCAATATTTGTAGTTAAGACCAACACCACATTACGGAAGTCTGATTTACGACCATTGTTATCGGTCAATGAACCATGATCCATAATTTGCAACAATAAGTTGAACACGTCTGGATGTGCTTTTTCAATCTCATCTAGCAATAATACACAGTGCGGATTCTTATGAATCGCATCGGTCAACAGACCACCTTGATCAAAGCCCACATAACCGGGAGGCGCACCGATCAAACGTGAAACCGCATGACGCTCCATATACTCCGACATATCAAAACGAACCAGCTCAACGCCCAATAATTTCGCAAGTTGTTTGGTAACTTCTGTTTTACCTACCCCAGTTGGACCCGCAAAAACAAAACTACCTACAGGTTTATCAGGTGATTTTAAACCTGCACGTGACAGCTTAATTGCTGAGCCTAAAGCTTCGATGGCTTCATCTTGACCAAAGACCACTCGTTTTAAATCGCGCTCAAGATTTTCAAGAACAGTCTTGTCATCTTTAGATACGGTTTTTGGTGGAATACGTGCAATTTTCGACACGATATCTTCAATATTTTCCACCGTAATAAGCGTATCATCTTGTTCAGCTTTCAGACGACGCTGCGCCCCTGCTTCATCAATCACATCAATGGCTTTATCTGGTAAGAAACGGTCATTAATGAACTTTGCAGACAACTCAACCGCTGAAATTAAAGCTTTGTCATCATATTTAACATGATGGAAATCTTCAAACTTGCTTTTCAAGCCTCGTAGGATATCAATCGTTTCTGAAATAGATGGCTCATTCACATCAATTTTTTGGAAACGACGTGACAATGCATGATCTTTTTCAAACACTTGGCGATATTCTTGGAACGTGGTTGAACCGATGCAGCGTAATGAACCATTGGCCAAAGCAGGTTTAATTAAGTTTGATGCATCCATCGTGCTACCCATACTCGAGCCTGCACCAATAATCATGTGGATTTCATCAATAAATAAAATCGCTTCTGGTTTCTTTTTTAAGGCATTCAACAATTGTTTTAAGCGCTTTTCAAAGTCTCCACGATATTTTGTTCCTGCAACCAGCGCCCCAATATCTAAACTATACACTTCTGCATTTGCCAATGGTTTAGGTGCTTTACCATTGACAATAAGCCAAGCCAAACCTTCTGCAATGGATGTTTTACCGACACCAGGATCACCCACCAATAACGGGTTATTTTTACGACGACGGCATAGAATTTGTGCTGCACGCTCAATTTCTTTTTCACGACCAATTAAAGGATCTGTTTTTCCCTTTTGCGCTTCAACATTTAAATTGGTTGTGTAAAGCTCTAACGGGCCAGCATTACTTGAACTGCTCGACTCACCATCTAAATCTTCAACTTCTTCTTCCACTTGTACCTCGTCTTTACGAGTACCATGTGCTAAATACTGAGTTAGGGTTAAACGATTAATTTGATGACGTTTTAATAAATAAACAGCAAAAGAATCACGCTCAGAATACATTGCGACAAGGATATCTGCACCTTCAACTGTACGGTCTCCACCACTCGATTGCACATGGAATATCGCACGTTGCAAAATACGGTCAAAACTCTCAGTTGGATGCGGTGCTTGGTCGCTGTTCTCGCCCAATTTAGGGGTATGTTGCTCTACATATTCTTCGAGCTCTTTACGAAGCAAAATAATATCCGCACCACATGCTTTCAATGCATTCACGGCTGAATCATTATCAAGTAAAGCCAATAACAAATGTTCTACTGTTAGGAATTCATGTCTCTTTTGTCGAGCCATACTAACAGCCAAACGTAAGGATACTTCTAATTGACGACTGAGCATGGAACCCCCTTAATCTTTCGGCTCAATCTGACAAAGTAGCGGATGACCTTGAGACCGAGCGTAATTATTGACTTGGTTTGCTTTTGTTTCCGCGATGTCTCTCGGGTAAACGCCTGCAACACCCTTTCCTTCATAATGTACAGTTAGCATTACTTGAGTGGCTTGGTCAAGATTCAAAGCAAAGTATTGTTGTAAAATTTCAATAACAAAGTCCATTGGGGTATAGTCATCGTTCATTAAAACGACAGCATAAAGTGGCGGACGTTTCAATTCAGGTGGCGCGGTTTGGACAGCGACATCACTATTTTCGTCTTCATGCGGTTCATCATTGCTCAAGCGCGGGCTGATATGCCAATCGACATAGCCAGACTCATGAAAAGACTGCTTAATTTCGTTTAAACACGTTGAACGCTTAGAAATACCCATAAACTTACAATTCACAATTATTGTGCATTCGCCTCTGCCTGAGGAATTTCAGTGACAAATGCAGATTGACTTTCTACGGCCTCACCACGTGACCAACTAAAGCGTCGTGTCACTGGCGTGCTGCCTGTTAAACGGACTTCGATAAACTGTGGCGTAAAGCCTTTAGGCATCGTCCAACGCCCTGTTAAACGCTCATAGTTCTCAAAGTTAAAATTTTTGTCTTCCAAAGGAACAACCAAAACTTCTGTACCACGAATCAGTCTGAGCTCAACGGTACCAGAGGCTGCACGTTTTGAGGGACTGACTTGAACCAAATCAAGTTGGTATTCAAATGCATTTTCAGGCAAAGGTTTAATCGTAATATGCTGAACAGCCAAAGGAATACCGCCGCGTTGACGTAAAACCTCACGGTAAATGACTGCTGTCGTTTCAGACTGTGCTTGTTGATCTAGCGCTTTTTGCAAAGACAAATATAGCTCGTTTGAATTGGTGACAGCGACATCACGTTCCTGAACAGCAGCATTATAGTTTTTATTTAAAGCATCCAGACTGGTCTTTTGCTTTTGTACTACTTCGACCAGTTGCTCAGCATCAGCATCAAAACCTACGACCGTTAAACCCTGACGATGTCCAACGGTATAACCCAATAATCCGCTCGCAACAACCAATATTACTGCACCAATCGCTAAGGGCTTATTGGTCTGTAAAAACGGCTTTGCAGGTTCAGGCTGTTGTGACGTCATATTTGTGTCAGTGTTCGGCATCGTCATCTCTTATTTTGATTCAATTCAAAACACACATTTAAATCGAAATCTAAATGTGTGTGAAGTTTTAAAACGTTTTTTATGGTAATAAACCAATTCCATCTAGACCCGCAGTTTCGACAAATCCAAACATTAAGTTCATGTTTTGAACAGCCTGACCTGCTGCACCTTTAACTAAATTGTCTTGTACAGAAATTACCACCAATTTTTTCGGTTGCGGCTTATACAAAGCAATGCGTAATTGATTTGCACCACGCACAGAGCGTGTCTCTGGTGAACTTCCCGCAGGCATGACATCGACAAAAGCTTCATTGGCATAAAACTGCTCATATAAGCTCTGTACATCTATAGCTTCACCCGCATCAGTTAAATCCACATAGATCGTACTGAGCATGCCGCGAATCATAGGCACCAAATGTGGCACAAATAAAATGTGATTAAACACATTTTTTAAGCCTGAAATATTTTCCAATGCTTCCACAATTTCAGGATGGTGACGGTGACCTGCAACGCCATAAGCTTTAAAATTATCCGCATTTTCAGAATAGATCATACCAAGGCTGGCTTTACGTCCCGCACCAGACACACCAGATTTCGCATCAATAATAATACTTTCAGGTTTAACTAATGTGTCGTTTTGCTTAAATAATGGCGCTAAACCCAGTTGCACTGTCGTTGGATAACAACCTGGATTACCAATGACATTGGCTTGTTTAATCTGTTCGCGGTTTAACTCAGATAAACCATAAACTGAATCTTTTAATAGTTCAGGACATGCATGTTGCATGCCATACCATTTTTCGAACTGTTCTAAATCTTGTAGACGGAAGTCTGCAGCAAGATCAATCACTTTGGTGTTTGCAGCAAGCAATTCTTCTGCATGCTTCATGGCAACGCCATGCGGGGTTGCAAAGAACACCACATCACATTTCTTCAGTTCATCAATATTCAAATCTGAATATTTGAGTTCGGTATGTCCACGTAGGCTTGGGAACATATCATCTACACGGCGACCATCTTCTGTACGCGATGTTAATACGCTTACTTGCACATTTGGGTGTCGTAGTAAAAGACGCAACAATTCAACGCCTGTATAACCTGTACCGCCGACAATACCAACTGAAATCACGTGTATTACCTCAAACTTAAACTATCCACTTTGTAGCTGCCTAGTATGACAGGAAGTTTCTGCTTTCTAAACTGTTTTACTTGGAATTTATGCGTTTTTGGTGCTATAGACATTTAATGCTGCGCATCTAATACAGTCAGTGATGGCTCAAAACAAATTTGGTTTCGTCCTGAATTTTTCGCATCATATAACAATTGATCGGCAGCATTTATAGCATATTTTAAATTGTGTTGATGCACTGCAGCGAGTCCAAAACTCGCTGTCACAGTTATATTTTCTGAAGATAATTGAGTATCCGAAATGCGTAAACGAATACGATTGGCAATACTATAAGCTAACTCTAGATCATCCACTTGCAATAAAATAATAAATTCCTCTCCACCGAAACGTCCAACAAGGTCATGACCACACACGTTTTGCCCAATAATTTGACTCACCTGCTGTAAAATTTGATCGCCAATCAAATGTCCATAGCGGTCGTTAATTTTTTTAAAATGGTCAATATCACACATCAGTAAAAAATAAGATTGTTGAGATAAACAATGTAGCTTTACTTTGGCTGCTTCATTAAAACCACGTCGATTAAATAAATGTGTGAGTGGATCTCTTAAACGCTCATCATTCAGTTGATGGATAATATCTCGGACTAAAGTACCCAATAAAACAATAGCAAACCACATGCTCAAGATAATGCTGGCAGCAAGCATCATTAACCACCAGACAGAAGTTGCCAACATATCTGCTTGTATATTTTTTAAAAAGAAAAAAATGATGATGCCACGCGCGAAAGTATAAAGCACAATGAATAAATAGGAGAAATCAACTATTTTATTAAGAAAATCAACATTTTGATGATTTTTAAACATTGAAAATAACACCAATGACTCAACCACAGCAATGGATATATTTAAAACGAGCATTCGGATCCACAACTGATCGTCAATATAAGAATAATAGCTCAACAAAACCAATGTGATTGCAATCAATATCGCACATCCAGACGAATGTGCGTTGGCTGTTTTTCTTAGCCCCATAGCATAAGCACTAGACCATGCCCCGAACAAATAAAATGATCCCAAAATCGGAGCGAACAATGCTAGTTGCTTATTCGACATGAAACACTGCGTAGCCACAGAAAAAGACGGCACGATATACCCTAGACCCAACCACAAAAGATATGCAGGAGCCTTAAAAACAAAATGACATATTAAAAGTAAGCTACCCATTAAAATCAGGCATGCTGGAACAATTAATATAAAATAGTGGATATCTGCAAAATTCACATTAAATGTCTGTCGACTGAAATTGGTAAATATTGATGTTACTGCATGAGGTTTATAGCATTTTTTAATGGCATCTCAATCAGTCTCAAGAAATATATTTTATATTTTTTGGTCAAAACTTGCTTTTATTTTTGGTACCACCAATGCGGCAATGCCGTTGTTTTTAGCGTTCTACGATGTTGTTGAAATGCTGGATCATGTTTCTCGACTTCCGACCAAAAACGTACACTGTGGTCAAAGTGCCGTGTATGCGCCAACTCATGCACACAGACATAACGCGTAATCGCTTCAGGGAACAGAGCCAAAGCACTATTCAGCATAATATCATGCTTTACACTACAACTTCCCCAGCGGGTTTTAGGCTGACGAACCGCGCATTGTACAAATTTTAAACCAGTTTCATGACTAATCTGTTGCAAATAGGCAGGCAAGTACTGTTTGGCATATGCGATTACAAAAGATTTTAAATAACTTTCAGGCTGGCGATCACTAACCCACAGTTGGTTAGATTGCTCATCAAAAAGATAAGCATGTCTTTGTGTTTTATAGCTGATCGTTAATGCATGCTGTCGATTAAATAAATGTAATTCTGACGGTAGGGTTCGATCGACTTGTACAAGGCTCACTTGCTGCTTTTGCCAAGTTTCAACCATCCATTGCTCAGACTGATTTAAAAATTCCTGAATTTGTCGTTTACTACAGAACTTAGGCACGGTTAAACGAATTTGAGTCGGTTCAACACGCAGTCGTAAACGGGTCGCACGTGCATGATGGGTGATTTGGATTTCGGGTAGGTCTGTTAAGGTCATTAATATTATTCTTTTATTGAATCATCCTCCCCAGCCCTCCTTTGTTAAAGGAGGGAGAAAAACACCATAAAAATGCTGTTGCTTTTAGCCCCTCATTTTTTTAAGAGAGACTTGGGGAAATTTAAAATTAAACTGCGGTACGTTCTTCGATCCCGTTATCCGTTGCAACCACAGCAATATCCGCTTTATTGATCGCAAAAATACCGTTACATACCACACCAGGAATGTTATTGATGGTCTTTTCAAGCTCAAGTGCATTTAAGATGTTCAGGTTATAAACATCTAAAATCACATTGCCATTGTCGGTCACTACACCCTCACGGTAAGCTGGATCTCCACCAAGTGCCACAATTTTACGTGCTACAGCAGAACGTGCCATTGGAATCACTTCAATCGGAAGTGGGAAGTCGTGACCTAACTGATTGACCCATTTTGAGTCATCCACGATACAGACAAATTTTTTCGCAATTGAAGCTACAATTTTTTCGCGAGTCAGTGCGGCACCACCGCCTTTGATCATATGCATATGACGGTCAATTTCATCTGCCCCATCTACATAAGCATCTAAACCGCCAACAGAGTTCATATCAACCACTTCAATGCCTAATTTCTTTAAGCGCTCAGCCGTTGCTTCTGAACTTGCCACAGCCGCTTCAAGCTGAAGCTCAGGTAAAAGTTCAATCAAGAAATTGACAGTACTGCCTGTACCCACCCCTAATATGCCACCTTTAGGTAAGTGCTTTAAGGCAGCTTTTGCAGCAGCTTGCTTTTTTTCATCTTGGGTAGCATACAGACTCATAATTTGGCTCAACTATTTTTGACATTTGTTGCTGATTTTACAGCCCAAATGTACAGGGGTTTGTTACAATGATCCCCTATTTTAAACTGTTAAATGGGAAATTAACATGCTGTCTCGTTTGGTTCGACAAATATTACAAGCAACAGTCTATGATGTTGCAATCGAAACTCCACTCGAAGCGGCACCTCGAATTAGTGAGAAACTCAATAACAACATTCGTTTTAAGCGCGAAGATTTACAACCAGTCTTTTCATTTAAGCTACGTGGTGCTTATAACCGCATTAGTCAATTGCCTCGAGCACAACTCGAACGTGGTGTCATTACTGCATCTGCTGGCAACCATGCCCAAGGCGTAGCCCTGTCAGGTAAAAAGCTCGGCATTCGCGCCATTATTGTCATGCCGAAAACCACCCCAGATATCAAAGTACAGGCAGTGAAGCGTTTAGGCGGTGAAGTAGTCCTACATGGCGACTCTTTTGATGTTGCAAATAAATATGCGATTCAACGTGCAACCGATGATGGTATGACATTCATTCCGCCTTATGACGATGAATTAGTCATGGCAGGTCAAGGAACCATTGGTAATGAAATTTTACGTCAATGGCGCGATATTGATTATGTCTTCGTGGCTGTGGGTGGTGGCGGTTTAATTGCTGGTGTTGCCGCTTACTTAGGTGATGTGGCACCGCACGTCAAAGTGATTCCTGTTGAATACGATGAATCTGCTTGCTTAAAAGCTGCATTTGAAGCGGGTGAACGTGTAGTACTGCCTCAAGTCGGACTATTTGCCGATGGTACGGCTGTCGCGCAAATTGGTGAAAAACCATTTGAAGTGATTCAGCTACAAAAATCAGATAACTCTGGCCCAATCGTTGAACGTGAAGTAGTTTTAGTCAACACCGACGAAATTTGTGCGGCAATTAAAGATACCTATGATGAATGTCGTAGTATTGTTGAACCGTCGGGTGCAATGGCTTTAGCAGGCATTAAAAAATATGTTGAAGCCCATGAACTGATTGGCAAAAACATCGTCTCTATTGTTTGCGGTGCAAACATGAACTTTGACCGTTTGCGCTATATTGCAGAACGTACTGAATTAGGTGAACGCAAAGAAGCTATTTTTGCTGTGACCATTCCAGAGAAAAAAGGTTCATTCCTGAATTTCTGTCGTGCGTTACAAGGTCGCAACATCACCGAATTTAACTACCGTGCGAGCGATGCCAGTGCAGCACAAGTCTTTGTCGGCATTAGCTTAAAAGGTGGCGAAAAAGAACGTCACGATATTTTCGAAGCACTGAAAACGCAGTTTGATGTCGATGATTTGTCTGATGATGAAGTGGCGAAATTACATATTCGCTACCTGATTGGTGGGCATGCAGACATTGAAAATGAGCGTTTATTCCGTGTTGAGTTCCCTGAGCGTCCAGGTGCACTATTAATGTTCCTTGAACGTCTTGGCCCAACGCATAACATCACCTTGTTCCACTACCGTAACCACGGCGCTGCTGAAGGTCGTGTACTGGTTGGTTTAGAAGCAAGTGATGCAAAACAGAACCCAGACGGATTGGTTGAAACTCTAGAAAGTATTTCATATCCATACGAAGAAATTACCAATAATTTAGGTTATCAACGTTTCTTAAAATAAAAGATTCAATACATAAAACCGCCTTTCGAGGCGGTTTTATTCTATGAGCTGGATTGGCTCTTCATCACCAAACGTATGGTTATATGTCACAATGATTCTCTCGATCAGCTCATCATTATGCGGAACCAACAGCCAATATGGATTTTCTCGCTCTATCACCAACAGGCTAAGTTCATAAGGTTCAATAAAAATCTTAATGTGGTTAAAAATCACATCAAAACTAAACTCAAAATCATAGCTGTGCATATCTGAGTTTTCTTTAAGTTCATCACTGTCGTACATATGGTAAAAAGAAGCCATATCATCGTTGATTTGATTTTTCAGCTGATCTAAATCAACCCCAAGTTGTTGTAGTCTGTGGCATTCATCAATACCATTTTGCTGAAAATCATCGAGTGCTATTTTTTGTATATTTGAATAATAGGTATTTAACCAACGAACAAAGTACTCGAACTCATCTTGTTCTTCAGGAATTGCGGTATCATTTAGTTCTGGAAAGGCAATTCTAAGGGATTCATATAGTGTCTTCCGCATTTATATACTCCTCTGTATGAGTGATATATTCGGTATAACTCAAAAATGATTGATCAAAAAAGTGTGTCTGTATAAAGATGACATCTTGTGAAATTCGGCACAACATGCGTTAACAATCGACGTATAAAAAATTTAAGGAAAAGATGACATGGCGCAATTTGCAGTGATTGGTTTAGGAAGCTTTGGAGCCACAGTTGCAACTCAACTTATTGAGCTCGGGCATGATGTGATTGGCATCGACAGTGAAAAAAAGTATGTTGAAAATATCTCTGAACAAGTAACCCATGCCGTTATTGCCGATGCAACGGATGAACATGTGCTCGATGAACTCAATATTAAAAACTGCGATGCGGTTGTCGTCGCAATTGGTGAAAATATTGAAGCCAGTATTTTATGTGTATTACACCTCAAAAATATTGGGGTCGAGAAAATTTGGGTTAAAGCCAAATCCAAATCACACCATATGATTTTGAGCCATTTAGGCATCAGTAAAATTATTCACCCCGAAGAAGACATGGGCGTTCGGATTGCACAATCTTTATGTTACCCGATGGTCAGTCGCTACATGGCGCTTGAAGATAATCACTATATCGTCAAAATTGAAATTGACGAAAAATTGCAAGGTACACGCTTCCGCCAACTCATGGATCAAGCACCTGATGTAAAAACATTACTCCATAAGCGTGGTACAGAAGTTTTGTACAGCATAGATCCCAATTTAATTTTACAAGTGGGTGATATTTTAGTTGTTGAAGGAGTCCTTGAAACATTACGTCGTCTTTCAGCACGGTTCAAATCATGAAAAATCTAAAAGAATGGCAACCCAACCCGCAAAATACAATTAATTTAAGCCCGCCTAGCTTATTAGCTTTGGGTTTTTTAAGTTTTATTATTCTTGGTACGCTGTTATTAAAACTCCCTATTTCACACCATGGTGAACTCAGCTGGCTCAACTCTTTCTTTACAGCTACATCTGCTGTGACCATTACTGGACTATCTGTGGTGAATGTGGGGGAAACTTTTACCGTAACAGGTAAAGTCATCATTATGCTATTAATTCAAATTGGTGGCTTGGGGTTTATGACCTTTGCAATTTTGGCGGCATTAAGCCTATCGGCCAAGTTGGGCTTAAAACAACAAATCATGGCGCAAGAAACCATTGGTCAAACCAGTTTATCCAAAGTATCTTTTACCATTAAAGGCGTACTGCTTTATTCCTTATTTTTTGAAGCCATTGGTACTGTTATTTTAACCATTGCATGGATGGAAGACTATAACTTCAATCAAGCCTTTTTCTATGCTGCCTTTTATAGTGTCTCAGCATTTAATAATGGCGGGTTTTCACTCTTCCCGAACAGCTTGATGAGCTTCTCAGGTCAATATCTCATTACCTTTACCATCAGCATGTTATACATTATTGGTGGGATTGGTTTTGTGGTGCTGATGGATATTAAACGTAGTAAACGTTGGAAAGGCTTAAGTACCAACAGCAAACTTATTTTGTCTACGATTGCAGGCTTAAACATCATCGCCTTTATTCTTTTATGGGCAATTGAATCCAACAACCCCCTTACCTTAGCGCCAATGAGTTTAGGTGACCAGGCACTCAATGCATGGTTCCACGCAACCGTTCCTCGCTCATCAGGCTTTAACAGTCTCGATTTGGCACAAATGAAAGATGCTTCGACCCTCGTGACCATGTTACTGATGTTCATAGGCGGCGGCTCAATGAGTACCGCAGGCGGGATTAAAGTAGGTACTTTTATTATTGTTTTACTTAGTGTCATTAGTTTTTTAAGACGTGAAGATGAAATTCGTGTCTTTAATCATGCCGTTTCTGAAAAAACATCCTTCAAAGCAATGGCTGTTGTTTCTATTACCGCGACTCTGGTTTTTTTAGGCATCTTTAGCTTGACGTTAATTGAACCGAATCATGAGTTTATAGACTTATTATTTGAAACCATTTCCGCAGCCTGTACAGTTGGTTTGTCCCGCGGGATTACAGGCGAACTTCAACCTGCCAGTTTATTTGTTCTAATGCTTCTGATGTTTGCAGGCCGTTTAGGGCCATTAACATTGGCATACCTCATTGCAACACCGAAGAAAAGCCGGCTTAAACACCCAACCACAGATATTCAAATTGGTTAATCCTTAAAAACAATGTCATAAAAAAACCACGTTTGAAACGTGGTTTTTTTATTTACAGAGGCTTAGTACCAATTCATTAAAGATACACCTAAGCCCACATAAGTTGCCCGGTGATTATAATCAATCAAACTTTCACCATAACCGTCAAACAGTTGAAAATGCCCACGTAGTTTGCCAGAGATAGGAAAAGCCCAATCAAACTGTGCCGCGCCACGAGAGTCATCTCCCCCTTTTAAACTATGTCGTAACATAAGCGAAAAATCATGCTCATTCCAACGATAGAATGCCGTTAAATCACCACGTCCGATATAGTCTTTAATGTCTGGGTTATTGTCATCTTTTGCATCTTCTTCTATTCGATACCATGGACGCAGCATGAGAGCAAAGTTATCTCTTTCAAATCCGAGATTTAAAATGACACGATTCCAGCTACGAGAAAGCGGATCAGAGCGACCATTGGACTGATGGTTTAAAGTCAGCCCTAATAGGCGACCATTTAAACCAAACAATTCATAATTGGTTCTAAAGACCAAACTGGCTTCAGGCTCATAGTTGGTTTCACGAAATGGACGGGATTCATCCGCATTGTAGACTTGCCAACGCGAAGACTGGGTATACCCCAACCAGACATCGCCATTGTCCCCAAACAGATTTTCAACAGCTTTCGTTTTTAAAGACAGTTGGAATTTTGCTTCCATTGAATTTAAGTTTTGATCTTCATCCACCGTATTGGAAGGGTTTGGACTTTGAGGAAACTCATTTTTATCCGTCGTCCAAAAGCCCGGCATTAAATACACAGGCTGATAGGCACGAATATTCCATGTCCCGAGTTTACTTTCTGGAGAAAGCTCCCAACGGCTATCCATAAGAGATAAATTGGGCGTTATTTTAGGACCTTCCGAGGCAAAAACAGAGCTAACGCCTTGTGCGATCTTCCCTGAGATATTTTCAGGCGCTGGCGCGATTTGCATCGCTGCACGTTGTTCAGAAACAATATGCGGCTTTGCTACTGGAGGAATTTTAAATAATGCATCATAACAAGCCAAACGGTCTGCATTTGACTCTAATGCTACACATGCCTCAGCTGTTGCGGGAGCCGCAGGCACCTCTGAAACTTGTGCATGCGTTTTAGCGACAGCCAAAGCACTGAGCAAACTTACGCTCAGCGCTAAAGTTGAACGCTCAAATGGTTTAAACGCCATACGACCCTCTTATTATTTTACTGAACTTGTTGAATACTGAAACCTAGCTCAATCAAGGTATCACGCTTCGCAATAGGTGCAACCACTGCTTTCGTTGGTTTTTGTTCAAGCAAATATTGTACCGCAACACGCTTTAAATCTTCAAAATTCACTGCTAGAAGACGGCTACGCAACTGCTTGCGGAAGGCTGGAGTACGGGCATGTAATAGTGCATAACATGCAGTAATGGCTTCACCCGCTGGCGAACCTGGCTTATCCATACTTGCAATTAAACCCAAAATCGCTTCCTCAAGCTGATGTGGTTTTTGCTCAGTATTGAGTAACCATTGCACACTCCCTTCAAAGTCACTGAAAGTTTCCGCTAAACGTGGATCACGATAACTATAGAAGCGGAATGAGCATGCATTGCCATCATAGCTTGCACCGCCACCATACGCACCGCCTTTTTCACGAATCGCACTGTGTAGGAATCCATTGCGTAAGTAAGCAGCAAGAACCATCAGTGCTGCTGCATCTGGATGTGAAACTTCAACTGCTGGGTAAGCCGATGAACAGAATTGAACATTGGCCTGAATTAACCATGCTTCATCTGTATCTGTGTTTTCCTGCTCCACAGCTTTAAGACTCACAACTTGCTCAGAAACCTCTAGTTTGTCCCAGACATTTTGAACTTCTTCTAGCAAGCGCTCAGATTGGTGTTCTTCACACACCAACAAAAATTGTTTCGGTGCTTGTAAAAGTTTTAAATGAATGGCTTTTAATTCATGAATGAAATCTTCATAAGCAACTTCATCTTTTTCAATACGGCTAATCAACTCACCCAACCAGTTTAATGCACCTAAACCCGTGTTGTGATAATCACGATTAGCTAAAGCACTGTGGTTACGCCCTGCAATTTGCATAGCATAA
The DNA here is from genome assembly GCF_008980265.1 of Acinetobacter sp. TUM15064. Taxonomy (NCBI): domain Bacteria; kingdom Pseudomonadati; phylum Pseudomonadota; class Gammaproteobacteria; order Moraxellales; family Moraxellaceae; genus Acinetobacter; species Acinetobacter sp. TUM15064. The sequence continues at coordinate 29,657 of NZ_BKFU01000037.1, forward strand.
CTATGACCCGATCCTGAAAGACGTGATGCCCAACGTGTTTTACGTTGTTGCAAGAGTTCAATAATGCGGTCTTTTTCATCGAAACGTAACTGCTCAAACGCCAATTTCAACAAGTTAATACTTTCTAAACTACTCACCAGCGATTTTGTAGTCAGCGTGAGCCACGCACTGATTTGGTTTTTATCATTCACGTGAGAACGTAACGACGCACCCATTCCTAAACCACCACTTACAGCAGTTTGCAGTTGTTGTAGCTCAAGATAATCGTACTGACCTGCCCCCACTTCACCCATCAAAATAGACAGTAAGTTAAAGTATGGTGACTGCACCACATCTTGTGGAATCTGAATCAGCACTTGGTTGTAGTAAATACCGTTCGTGCCTGCATGATAGAGATTGAGCGGGTAATCAGTACGATTAGAGATAATCTCCCGCAATTGACCTTGTACAATTTGCAATTCAGCTGGCACATCTTCCAAGCCCACCTTTGGCAATAAATTTAAGTCATCTGGTGTATCCTGACGGACTTTCAATGCCTCAGTCTGTGCTTCAATTTCTGCTTTTTGAGTTTCTGTAAGTTGCGCACCAATTGCAGCTAAACGTGCTTTCTCATCTGCGGCTTCCACCGCAGATTTATTGGCATCTGGCACCAAAGTCATTTGTACACGGTGTGAGTTATCAATGAGATGCGTCTTGATGAGATTGGATAACCACATCGGGTCTTTTAATTCTTCTTTCACCGCAGCAATAGCTGAGTCTACATCCCAAACAGTGACTGGGTCGCTGTGGTGGATCGCACTACCCAAACCATTTAAAATCAGGCTTAGACCATAAGGCATACCGTCGCCATTGATTTCACGTTGATGCAATTCAATCTGATGTAAAATCGCATCGACCATGTTTTGATCGACAGGTTTTGCAGCCACATCTTCTAAGATTTTAAAGACACCTGCTTTAAACTCTGCCGCATGTTCAGGGTTTGAACCCTGTACACCGCAGTAGAAGGTCATTTCGTAGTTCGAATCATCTACACCCATAATCGGGCCTGTAGACTGTGCATAACCACAAGTCTCAAGATAATGACGCAGTGGTGAAGCTGAGTCTTCTAAAAGTATACCTTCAACCAATCGCATACCTAAACGAAGCTTTATATTGCTAGCTTTAGGCAATAACCACGAAATAATGTGATAAGTTTTATCTTTTAAATCTTCTGCATCTACCGCATAGGTTTCAGTCACTTCTACGGGTGCTGTTAAACGACGTTCTTCTTTAGAATAAAGCGTTTCACCTTTAGAAAATTTAGCCAAAGCCAAAGTTTCAAATTGCTCCTGCAAATTATAGGCAGGCTCATTACCAAAGGTCATGAAAACTGCGTTGCTTGGGTGATAATGCGACTTGTAGAAATCCACCAACTCAGGATAAGTCAAGTCTGGAATATCTTTCGGGTCGCCACCTGAATTGTAATGATAGGTCGTTTCTGGAAATAAGTGATGTGCAAGCTGATGATACAACTGGTCTGAAGGCGAACTCATCGCCCCTTTCATTTCGTTGAAAACCACACCCTTATAAACAGGTTCACCATTTTCAAGCTCAATACGAATACCTTCTTGAGCAAAATCAAGCGGATTTAAATTAGCCGCAAAAGCCGCATCTAAATACACTTCCAATAAATTTTGGAAATCTTTTTTATTTTGCGTCGCAAATGGATAAGCCGTCCAATCCGCTGCTGTAAAAGCGTTCATAAACGTATTCAATGAACGACGAATCATTAAAAAGAACGGATCACGCACAGGGAATTTTTCTGAACCACAAAGCGCAGTATGTTCTAAAATATGCGCTTCGCCTTTTGAATCCATAGGCTGAGTACGGAATGCAACCAAAAATACATTTTCATCGTGATTGGTGGCTAAGTGATAATGCACCGCCCCAGTGATTTTATGTTTATATTCAGACACTAAGATGTCTAAAGCTTCAACATGGTGTTGACGTACCAACTGAAACGCAGGATGTACAGTTTGTGAAATGGTTTCAGTGACATCTACAGTCATGTGATCTCCTCAATTCAAAGCATTTTCTAAATGTTTCAAGTATAACCTGAAAATCAAGAACAAGACTCATTCATTGACAATTTTCCAAGTAACTTGGTCAACTTTTAAAAAGCGTTGAACTGACGGGACCTATACCCAACTGAATCCACCCGCAAATACTGAATCAATAACGATTAGACAGGATCATTAACCAGTTTTTCGGTTTTTTTTGCCCACCATACACAAAGCACTATTGCGATCAGTAACACTGCAGATGCGCCAAAACGACTCAAATCTAAACCACCAGAACTTAAAGGTTTATCTAAGAAATCACCAACAACCGCCCCTAAAGGACGCGTTAAAATAAAAGCGGACCAAAACAGAAAAGTCCTCGAAATGTGGCTCAACTTATACAAAAGTAAAATAAATAAAATCAGTCCACTAAATAGTGCAATCCCACCGCTATAACCTAAACCTGCTGTGTCTGCAGACCAATCACCTAAAGCAGTACCTAAAGTTTGGGAAAATGTCAGCGTTAACCAATAGAAAAGCTCAACTCGTGGCTGATTCACCACATGTGGTGAAATACTGCCTTCAGATTTATGCCAAATAAAAAGCGAAATCCCGACCAAACTTAATAATAATGCACTCCCACCCACGTAACCAATGCCTAATGAGCGATCAACAAAGTCAGCTAAAGTTGTCCCTACAGTTGTACTGGCAATAATGGCGAACCAATATAAAAAGGGATGATAACTCTTCGATCTGATTTGAAAAAAAACAGCAACAATAAAAACGAGTGAAAAGATAAAAGTACTGAGTAAATAACCCAAGTTCATCGACATTGAAACAGCATCACCCGCCGTTTCACCAAATGTCGTTGCAAAAATTTTAGTTATCCAAAAAAGAGCCGTGATTTGTGGCACTTTCATTAATACCTGATGTACATCTTGTACACTTGCGGCGGAATTCACATCAATAGGCATTATTAACACCCCAATAAACAACAGATGCCCATTGTCAGCTTATTGGCTTAAGATCAGATTAAAATAAGACCTAATCCGTTTAATAGCCCATTATAATTTTAGCTCTCATCGAAGCATTCAGCTGTATCACAAGCGGCGACAATACAGCTGTTCATGAAGACAATGTTCGCTATACTGATTAACCAATCAGGTATTTGAAATAATTATAGTTCGGATGATTTTCAACAAAAACATAATTTTGCTTTTGATAAAAACTTACAGCAGATAAATCTGCTGTGTTTAAACACAACGCAGAGAAATTCGGACGTGCATATTTTTCCAAATGTGCCAATAGTTGACGCCCCACACCACTTTTACGATATTTAGGATGCACATAGAAACGACGTACACGACCAATACGTGCCTCGATTTCGTTTTCACCCCATTGCTGGTTTAATCCACCACAGGCAATAAGCTGATCTTGATCATAAGCCAACAACAGCACTTCACCCTTTTGATTAAAACGATTTTTCCCACTTTGATATTCTTCGATCAAGCGGGTCAACGGTTCATATCCTTCTTTTGCTGCCAGTTGCGCCAAAGCTTGCATTTGAGGAGGTAATTGTTCTGCCGCTTGAATTAAAATTTCCATCTAAACTTCCTTGAATATAACCACAGCCATTTCACTACATTTACCATGTAAATAAAATGAATTTTACTCAACAAACTACAGCAATTATGAGCATTAGTGTAAAATGTCGCTTTAATTTCAATACGTGACGAAAAACACATGGCAACTGTTGATCTTTTTGCAATTGGTAATGCACTAATCGACCAAGAATTTAAAGTCTCTGACGACTTCCTTATTCAACAAAATTTGCAAAAAGGCACTATGCAGTTAACTGATGGTGAAACACAAGCAGATCTGTATAAAAAATTAAAAGAAACACAAAGCTATAAAGGTCAAGCATCAGGTGGTTCAGCAGCAAATACTACCGTTGCCTTTAGTGCCTTAGGTGGTTCAGCCTTTTATGCATGTCGTGTAGGTAATGATGAATTGGGTAAAATTTACCTCAATGGTTTGCATGAAGCAGGGATTAAAAACACTGAGAAATCAATCAGCGAAGGCGTCACAGGCACGTGTATGGTTTTGGTCAGTGAAGACTCTGAACGGACGATGCACACTTATTTGGGTATTACCGCTGAGTTGACTGAACAACAGATAGATTTTGAACCTTTAAAAACAGCGAAATGGCTCTATATCGAAGGTTATCTTTCAACCAGCGATAGCGCACGTTTAGCTGTTAAACAAGCGCGTGAAATTGCCAAAGCACATGGTGTTAAAATTGCATTAACCCTCTCTGATCCAGCGATGGTGCAATATGCACGTCATGGATTGGATGAAATGATTGCAGATGGTGTGGACTTATTATTCTGTAACCAGCAAGAAGCCATGATGTACACCGAAACGGTAACGGTTGAGGCAGCTTTGGCAAAACTCAAAACGTTCAGTCAACACGTGGTCATTACCCTTTCCGCTGAAGGTGCCCTTATTTCAAATGCGCAAGAAACATTTAGTGTCGCAGGCCGTAAAATTGATGCTGTCGATGCAAATGGTGCTGGCGATGCCTTTGCAGGTGCTTTCTTGTACGCTGTGAACGCAGGCTTAGGCTTACATACCGCAGCGCAACTGGCTATTTTGATTTCAAGCGAAGTGGTCGCTCAATTTGGTCCTCGCCTAGATATCGCGGATTACACTGAATTGTTCCAACAATTGCAAAAGGAATGCGCATAATGCACAAAATCTGCATGACGGAAGACATCCCAGAACGTGAAGCACGCTCCTTTGAGACACCCAATGGGGATACAATTTTTATCACCCAACGTGACGGTGCATTTTTTGCCTATCAAAATATCTGCCCTCACCTCCAAGTTGAACTGGAGTTTTTGGAAAATCAATTTTTAGATCGAGACCAAGAATTTATTGAATGCTCAACGCATGGTGCATTATTTGTAGTTGAAACAGGTGAATGCATCTCGGGGCCTTGCCAAGGTGAAGCACTTGAAAAAGTGCAGATTACCGTGCATTCTGATGGTGGAATTTACCTCACAGAAGAATAATATATTTGGACTTTCACCATGTATGAGCTGCTACACCACCCTGATTTGATGATTTTTCATTTCAGTTTATTGGCTTTGCTTTTACTCAGCATGGTGGAAACCCTTGGCTATTTTTTTAATTCACGCCCAAGTCACTTTCTCAAAAAACTATCTCCACAAAAGCTCACACAATCTCCATTATTAGACGTGAAATTTTCAAAAACCCTGATTGTGGTTTTTCTTTTGCTGAACTTCAGTGTCGCGGGTTATTTCCTTCAATTTTGTATTTATGCAAAGGAACAAGCCTTTACCTCCGCATACTACCTCATCCTGCCAGCCCTGATTATTGCGATCTTCTTCACCGTTTTTATGATTCACTGTTTAGATCAGGTGATTAAACCCAGACCCATCAAAAGACAAACCAATTTATTGGGTCGCCTTGCCACTATTTCCAGTGGCAATGCCCGTCCTGGCTTTTCAGCTCAAGCACGTGTGCGCGATGAGTATGGTCAACTACACTATGTCCAAGTTGAACCTGAGTTTGGCGAGCTCGAATTTCAGTCGCAAATTATTCTGATTCGACTAAAAAAATCACATTACATCGCCAAAAGAATTTCAAAATCTAACCAACTGTTTAGTGGTGAGATCAGCAACTAAACACGGCTCTCAAACATCCACTTGAGCTCCACTATTGGTCTGTTACACATTTTCAGTGTATCGGCTTTGCTTGCGCCATCATTGTAATATTCTCAGATCAATACAGAATAACAATATTTAAATATGACCTTGTATCACTCAACCTTTCAAAAATGCTGCTGCCTAAAGCAAAGCTACACTAGAGTTTCGAGGCAAAAGGGCTATCGCTTCGACCAGCTATTCTTCAATGATTTAAAAGACCTATCAATTTTATAATTTTAAGACAAATTCTCGATAAAATGACATTTTTTTTAAATATAAGCGTTTTAGTCGGATTTAAAATAAATATATACAAGTATTTCAGTCAGGTTTTTAAATATAAATATAAGTATTTTAGTCAACTTTAAAATGCTTAAATATTAGTTTATTTTTCATCACATATCATCA
>NZ_BKFU01000038.1:0-35418 GCF_008980265.1 Acinetobacter sp. TUM15064
CGAACTCAGAAGTGAAACCTCTTAGCGCTGATGGTAGTGTGGCGTTTGCCATGTGAGAGTAAGTCATCGCCAGCTCATTATTCAAAAGCCCCCTAACGATTAAGTTAGGGGGCTTTTTTTATTATGCAGTTAGCGAAATAGTGAATTTATTGTCATTGATTAATGCTGATGTCTTATCAGTATCTGGTTTTTGGTTGATTTTTAAGTCAATATTGCATAATGCGATTACCAGAATTTTTTAAGGTATAGAGAAGTTGGCCAAGTAAGACATCTTTTTCGGTTAAAGTCACGATAATCATAGGATGCTTTGAAGAGGGAATAGAGGTTAAGATGGCTTTACCATTATCTGCATCTAATGTAATTGATTGGCAGCCTTCAAGGTGAATTTCATGCATAAATGCAGCAACCATAGCCAAAATTGAACTGCTGACAGCCGCAAGTTTAGTCGTGTTATAACCATCTTTTTTATAAACGTGTGCTAATTCAAAACCATCAGTGCTACAGAGCATAACGTAATTGACACCGCGAACATTCATGAGAATATCTTGAATTACATTTTTTGAAAATTCAATTAACTCTTCGGGTGCAGTACGGTTTTGTGTCAATGTGAACATATAGAACCTCACGGAGGGTTAATTTGTAATATTTGAGTTAGTTTCGATCGAAGTAATTAAAGCTTCTAATAATAGCAGTACATCATCTTTGTTTCGTGCATCAATAAAGAAAAGAGGAGAAAAGAGCTCATTTTCAAGTAGCCATTCCTTATAAATATTTGTAGATTTACCTGATTCAGAATGAAGATCGGTATGGGTAATTCCAATGGCGATATTATCCGTAAAATTCTGAAAGGTTTCTAAATAGTTCTCTAATTCTTCGATAGGACCATCCGAATGGTGGTCAATAAGAATAACCGCACCGATTGCTCCTTTGGTAATAGCGGACCAAACAAAATCAAAACGGCTTTGCCCAGGTGTGCCATACAGGCCAATAGTGAGGTTTTCTTCGAGTGTAATTTCACCATAATCAATTCCAACAGTAGTTTCTAGTTTGCTATGGCGTTGTACATCAGTATTAAAAGCTTCCGTTTGCAGTACAGGAATCTCTGAAAGTGAGCGAATGGCCTCTGTCTTTCCTGCACCCATACCACCTGCAAAAACGATTTTAAAGCGTTGTAAAATCATACACTTTTCCTATATGCCTAATTTTTTTCTTAGCTTTCCAAAAAAACTTTTAATGAAACTTGATTCTTCTGAAACTTGTGGTGTTTCTGGGGGATTGTAGTGCTTATCCCAGATATTGATTCTCGAGAGGTTGTTTGTTGCAATATTTGTTGCAATAAAGCGTTGTACTGTGTCTATAGGTAAATCAAGTTGTATTGAAATTTTGGAAATCTTTCCACCTTGTATAAAACAACTTGAAAGTTGGAAAATGTATTTTCTATCCAAGTTCTGGCTAGGTTTAGGCCACATATGAATTTTAAAATGACCATCCTCAGGTGCGATTTCTTTTAAAAATAATGGAGAATTCCAAAAAAACTGCCATAGCCAATCACTCAGTATATGTGGTTGCTTCCGTGAGACTTTCATGAAGTTGCTGGTGCTGGCAATATCATAGTCAAAGCCTAATTCGGTGAAATCTTGTTCTCTAGTCGTATTGAGCCATGCAATATTGTTCTGTACATCAATAATTGCAATAGTGCCTAATGTGTCAAAGAGATGGAGTTTTGAGTTTCGTTCTTGATCTAGCATTTTACTGAAATATTCTAATTTATAAGGGCTTTTTTTATATTGTGTGTCAGCTTCAGTAAGTGCGTGTGATTGAGTTTCAATCGGTGTATTGAGTAGATGTTGTAGAATCCAATTAGATAAGCTTTCATGGTGAATAATGGGTAAAGAAAGCGTATTTTCATGAATCAGGTTTTGCCCTTGTTGGCGTTTGGTAATTTTCAGCCAAGGGAATTTTTGGCTTTGTATGATTTTTTGTATGCTGTCTGTGTCATAAAAATTTTCATGTATGAATAAGCAATCAATGCTTGGGTCGGCAGCAGAACTCCAGTTAATTTTATACTCTTGAGGAATGAGATTACGTAGCTGTGTTTTAAGCTCTTCTGAATGATTCGAACTTAGGCCAGTAATCGCAATATTAATATATTGCTTATTCATAGTATGTCTTTAATTTAAAAGGTTGAAGAGGGCAATACAAACAACCCCTTTCCCATAATGATGAAAAAGGGGGTAATTCAAATTAAGAAAAATCTAAGCCTTTTTCATATCCTTTAAGTTCATGACGTGCCATTGCAAGGTTGGCTTTAGAGCGTTCAAGTACAAGATATAAGAAAATCTTGTCATTGCCTTCTAATGGACGGATTAGGTGATATTGTTTGCCTAAAGTGATAAGAATGTCTTCAATCGTATCATTTAAATTTAAGGCTTGTGCAACACGACGTTTCGAGCGAACGACTTCGGTATTGCCTGCTGCTGCGAGTTCTAAATCAATGCTTCCACCGCCTTGAGTCGCGAGAGCTAAACCACTTTCTCCGTCAACCAATGCTGCTGCATAGAAACCATCAATATTTGCTAATGCTTCTAATGAGACTCTAGCCATAGTTTTTCTCTTCAATTATATGAGTTTTAGAAAATCCTTTTAACCTGTTGTTTCACAAGTCGATTTCATTATATGGACGGCGTGAAAAAATTATCAATAGAAATAAATTGAGCTACAAATATGGAAAAGGAATTGGCGATCAAATCCGAGCTTTTTAGTCAGTTTTTACTGGTTTTTTTGTGATTTTATTGACATTTCAATTAAAATATTTTGATTGAATTTGCAATTGAATAGAAAATTGCTTAATTTATTTACAAGTGTAAGGAAATGTAAATTTTAAAAATAGCCATATAATGTTGAGGACAAGATCTATTTTTCTGATTAATTTAAGAAGATTGAATAAATATTTCTAATTTAAAAACAGAGAGATGCGTTGAATTAGAGCATCTCTCATCTTTAATCATTTAGATGAACATTTGTGAGGCTGCGCAGTAGAGTCCCCATAGAATAATAACAGCAACCACTGGTTCAAGGATTTTAGCCCACACTGGTGTTGTGTTTACTTCAGTTGCTTGGCTATGTGTGTGGTCTTGGTGGTCAGTTGTGTGTTGATTTACCATTTGATTAAACTCCTTCATCGTCTCTTCTAATGATAGCTCTTCTTCAGGCATTGGTTTAGAGCCAATCAGTTCTGTTAGGTCATTTGTTGTCCAAATCCAGTCGTCTGCTTGACCTGAAAGGTGTTCAACTTGACCCACGAGAAGTTCATGAATACCTCGTTCACCAAAATTACCTGTTTCATCAAGTTGTTTTAGTTCAGCAAACTGAAGGCTTAGCATTTCCGTTAGACTATGTTCTAAGTCTGCTTTGGCTAGCTGAGATACATTGTGAGGTGAGGTGGTAAGATGTCGAGCAAGTTCCTGAATATACAGGTGATCTTGAGTTTGAATTTCGTGGTAAAGTTTCGCGCCATCTTTACGGATAAGCGTGATAAGTTTTCCTAGTGCGAGTGTATTGGCTTCTGCTAGATACTGATTTCGTTCTTCGTGAGGAAATTTATTCAGAAGCTCAGGCTTTTGAATTTTAATCTGTTCTGAAAAATATTGTACTAAATCAAAAGCCATATACTTACTCCATTTTATTAATCTAATAGTCTGAGACTTGGTTTTTTCTTAGATGCTTCAGGTTTTTCTTCATGCTCTGATTTTAAAGCATTTTGCTCATTTTGGGTATGACCCTCATATTCAGATGGGTCGAAGAATAAACCTTGTCCATTTTCACGGGCATAAATGCCAATCACAGCATTAAGGGGGACATAAATATCACGAGATACCCCACCAAAACGTGCAGAGAAGGTAATCGCATCGTTGCTCATATGTAGCGCATGCACGGCATGCGGGACGATGTTTAAGACAATCTGCCCATCTTGAATAAATTGTTCAGGAACGAGAGTATTGGGCTGGGTTGCATCGACCAATAAATGTGGTGTCAGCTGATTATCACAAATCCATTCATATATGGCGCGAGCTAAATATGGACGAGTCGGCGTAAGGTTTAATTCTTGATCAGACATAATATTCTCTACGGCTGTTTAAATTCAGATTGATAATGGTTTTTCTCCTGCAAAGTTAAAGACTTTAAAAATGCAGGGCGGCTAAAAATACGTTGGCAATATAAATAAATTGGGCGACATTGCTGTTTGGGTAAATGCACACCCATACTGTTTAAGCGCAGAAAGATGGGCGCGAGCATGCAATCTAAAATGCTAAAGCTTTCCGACATAAAATAGGGGAAATGCTGAAACAATGGTGTTAGGGAAATGAGTGTATCTTTCAGTTTTTTTTGTGCTTTCAGTTTTGCTTGTGCATCGAGTGTATCTGGATGGCGTAGCATCATATCGGCAAGCTTTAACCAATCTTGTTCAAAGCGCCAAATATACTGACGCTGTTCCGCACGAGGCATAGGCGCGTCGGCATAGAGCTTGTTTTGACGATAACGATCGTCTAAATACTCGGAAATGATATTGGCATTAAATAGTTTTAAATCATTTTCAATCAACATCGGCAGCTGATTATAAGGGTTTAAGCTGGCGAGATCTTCATCATCTGCATCACTTAAAACCAGATGGTATTTGATTTGCTTCTCTGCAAGTACATAACGAATCCAGTGGGAGCGAAAATCATCTGCATGGCTATACAGCGTAATTCCTTGAAGCGGAGTAGTTTCGACAGACATATTTCAAGAAACTAGGTGAAGTGAATCGGTTAGAATACTAAAAATAGCCAATAAAATCATCTTAACTTTAATATGCTTATACAATCGAATAACTTGGAAAAAATTAAAGATAAGGATAAAACTATGCAACTAATGCTCAGAATCACTCAATTGATCGCAGTGATTGTATTAATGACTTCTATCTCAAATAGTTATGCTCAAAATCAAGATATAGCCGAATCAGTAGATGTAGTGCCGCAGACTGCTGAATATGCCGCTTGTATTACTGATGAAGCCTGTGATGTCGCTACCTCTGTATCTGAGGATGAGATGTATGGCGGTATTCAGCAAGAATATACGGTAAAAGGCTGTAAGGTCACTGTTTATAATGATGGAGCTGTGAAAATGGTCGATGAGCAAACGGATGAGCCGTGTAATGCACCACTTCCTAAAGATCATCAATTTTTAAAATAAGCTGAAATATGTAACTAGAGGGATATCATACGAATAAAGCAGAATGCATGGACTTTAAAGTTGAAAATGACACATAAAAAAAGCCTTGGATAAACCAAGGCTTTTTGTCCGATTCGGTAAACGAATTAACGTTTAGAGAATTGAGGACGTTTACGAGCTTTACGTAAACCAAGTTTCTTACGTTCAACTTCACGAGCATCACGAGTAACGAAACCAGCTTGACGAAGAGCAGGTTTAAGTGTTTCGTCAGAAGCGATCAACGCACGAGTAATACCGTGACGGATAGCGCCAGCTTGACCACCGATACCACCACCAGCAACAGTGATGTAAAGGTCATACTTTTCAGTAGCTTCAAGAAGCTCTAAAGGTTGACGAACAACCATACGAGCAGTTTCACGACCGAAGTATTGCTCAAGAGTACGGTTGTTAATTACGAGTTTGCCTGTACCAGCTGACAAGAAAACACGTGCAGTTGCGGTCTTACGGCGACCTGTACCATAATTAGTAGCCATGTGCTGTATCCCTTAGATGTCCAAAACTTGTGGCTGTTGAGCAGCGTGTGGATGCTCAGTACCTGCATACACTTTCATTTTCTTGATCATTGCATAACCAAGAGGACCTTTTGGTAACATACCTTTAACAGCTTTTTCTAAAACTGCTTCTGGTTTGTGAGCGATTAACTTTTCAAAGTTAGTCTCACGGATACCACCAGGGAAGCCAGTGTGGCGATAGTATTTTTTATCAAGTGCTTTTTTACCAGTCACTTGAATTTCTTCAGCATTGATTACAACGATATAATCGCCAGTGTCAACGTGAGGAGTATAAGAAGTCTTGTGCTTACCACGTAGACGACGAGCGATTTCAGTCGCAAGGCGACCTAAAGTTTTGCCAGAAGCATCAACAACGTACCAGTCGTGTTGAACTTCAGCAGGCTTAGCGCTGAGAGTTTTCATTAAACCACTACCTATTATAGTTGGTTTGGACTATGGAATCTGTCCAAACAAAAGGAGACGCGATTCTAAACGAAGTTGTTCGGAATCACAAATGAAAATATGAAATTTCAAGTGCCGTATTTTACGATATTCCGCACTATAAAGGAAGAGATTAAAGTTTATTCTTTTATTTAAATCATGAGGAAATTGGAGTGAATCGAAAATAAAAGCGGAGAGTTGGCGCTATTATCAAATTTGAAACATATTTTTATAATCTAAGATATGATATTGCTTATGAATTTTATAAAAGTGACAGTTGGAAATTTGTCCAAGAGTGGGTGAGTTTTCTTTATAAAGTACCAAATTTCCCTGCTTCAATTTTGAAATCGCTCGATTAAACAAGTTTCACTGTTTCATTTTCTACAGAAGGTCTTCTAGCTCAAGAGCCATATCGACATGCTTAAAATATGTCAGCCGATAGATAGGTCTTGAGTTCATCGTTACATGATGTGCTTTGATATACGTTGTATAATATTGCATGCCTTCTATTTGAGTTAGCTATGCTTCCTTTATATGTCACCAGTGGCGAACCTGCTGGAATTGGTCCAGATATTTGTTTGAGCCTTGCAGGGCGGGTAGATGAACGCCCCATTGTTGTTTTGGCGGATCTGAACTTGTTAGCTAAGCGCGCAGAGAAATTGGGAATCGACATAGAACTCATTGAATATGTAGGGCAAAAGACGTCATCGGCTCCGAGACAGCTCTATGTTGAACATGTGCCCTTGAACCAAGCTGTGGTATTAGGTGAATTAAACCCAAGCAATGCATCCTATGTCTTAGAACAGTTACGACGTTCGGCCGATTATGCCATGTCAGGGAAAAGTGTAGGTGTTGCAACTGCACCTGTACAAAAGTCAGTCATCAATGATGCTGGCATTCACTTTAGTGGACATACCGAATACTACCAAGAGTTTGCTGGGGTGGAACGTGTGGTGATGATGCTTGCAACCAAGACGTTGCGTGTCGCGCTAGCGACTACACATTTACCTTTGAGAGCTGTGCCTGATGCAATTACCAAAGAGCGCCTGCATCAAGTGATTGATATTTTAATTCAAGATTTAAAAAGCAAATTCAAAAAAGAGCATCCGCATATTTTAGTGTGTGGCTTAAACCCACACGCAGGAGAGGATGGCTATTTGGGGATGGAGGAAATTGAGGTGATTAATCCCGTGCTAGAAAGCTACCGTGCTCAAGGCATGAATATGAGCCTGAGTTTGCCTGCCGACACTTTATTTACCCCTGAAAACTTAAAAGATGCCGATGCTGTTTTGGCGATGTATCACGATCAGGGCTTACCTGTGTTAAAATCGCAAGGGTTTGGTGAAGCCATTAATATTACTTTGGGCTTGCCGTTTATTCGTACCTCAGTTGATCATGGCACAGCTCTCTCCCTCGCAGGCACAGGCCTTGCGAAAAGCTCAAGCTTACAGGTCGCTGTTGATTTAGCGTTAGAATTAGCTCGTCACTAATGTTCAGTGATTAACTCACGTTGGAAAATTTTATGTATCAAATTAATGCCTTAAACCCTAAAGATGAAGGGCACCATACGCGTAAGCGTTTTGGGCAAAACTTCTTACATGACCAACGTGTGATTGCCAAGATTGTACGTTCAGTTGCACCCCGTTCAGGTGATAACATTGTGGAAATTGGCCCGGGTTTGGCAGCCTTAACTTCTCCATTGATTGGCGAATGTGACGCACTCACGGTGGTCGAATTAGACCGTGATTTGGCGGCAGGTTTACCGGGCCGTGTGCCACATCCTGAACGTTTAACCATTATTGAAACGGATGCACTGAAGTACGACTTCACTAATCTATTTGAAGATGGTCGCCCTTTACGGGTTGTGGGTAATTTGCCGTATAACATCTCGACGCCACTTTTGTTTCACCTCTTGGAGTTTGGTGACAAAGTTAAAGACATGCACTTTATGCTACAAAAAGAAGTGGTGGATCGTATTACGGCTGCTCCAAATAGCAAAGAGTATGGTCGTTTGTCGGTGATGATTCAGTATTTCTGTAAACCTACGTTCTTGTTTGAAGTACCGCCGGGTTCATTTAACCCACCACCTAAAGTGACTTCTGCGGTGTTCCGTTTAGAGCCGTATGCAGTTAAGCCGATTGTGGCAAAAAATGAAAAAGCTTTGGCACGGTTGGTATCGCATGTCTTTACCCAGCGCCGTAAAACTTTGCGTAATAGCTTAAAAGGTATGTTGGTTGAAGATGGCTTTGAACAAGCAGGTGTTGATCCGATGGCGCGCCCAGAGACTTTAACACTGGCTCAATTTGTGGCATTAGCAGATCAAATGGTGGCTTAAGGTGGCAGGTGCAGAGATTCGATACAATTATGTCATTGGTGATGTGCAGGGTTGTTTTGAAGCACTGAAAGCCTTGCTAAAGACCATTCAGTTTGATCCTGACCAAGATTTTATTTGGTTTGCAGGGGATTTGGTTGCCCGTGGTGAAAACTCATTGGGTGCTTTACGCTTTATTAAAAAATTAGTAGAGCGTAATGCTGCTGCAACAGTTTTAGGCAATCATGATTTAACTTTGCTGGCGGCTGCACGGGGCATTAAAACAATCAAAGATAAAGATAACATTCGTGATGTGATTGATGCGATTGATAGTGATGATTTGATTGATTGGTTGCGGAAACAACCCTTGTGTGTGTTTCCAAATGCAACGACAGTTCTGACGCATGCAGGCATTCCAACTAACTGGACAGCAGAACAGGCAGCTGCTTTGGCGGCAGAAGTTGAGGCGGTCATTGCAGCGGATGATTTTGATGTTGTCGATGCCTTTTTAAAAGACATGTATGGCAAAGAACCTACCTTATGGTCGGATAAATTCACGGGCAACGCGCGTTTACGCTGTATCGTGAATTATTTGACCCGTATGCGTTTAACCGATAGTGCTGGGCGTTTGGAATTTAGTTTTAAAGACTCGCTCAGCGACCCAATGCCTGAAGGGTTCAAACCATGGTTTGAATTCGCTTCGCAAGCAGCGCAAACCCATAAAGTTGTGTTTGGTCACTGGGCCGCTTTACAAGGCAAAACTATTTCGGACTCGATTCAAAACGTAGATGGCGGTTGTGTCTGGGGGCATCAATTAATGGCTTATCGTTTAGAAGATGAGAGCTTATTTGCCGTTGATAATCCAGTTCAATAGCCCATGCATTAAAAAAGCCACGAAGTTCGTGGCTTTTTTATTCTTAGTCGATTCTTAACCAGGTTTGGTTACGACCTAAGGCAGAAACACCAATGTATGCACGTAGGGAAAGTCGCTTTCCTGTGGCATTCAGCTTCATTTTGGCATCATAGAGTTTGCCTGATAATGGATCAATCACACGACCTTTTTCATAGTTGTTGGTGCCGTCCACGTGCTTCAAATCTTTAATAATATCCATGCCTAAAATGGGTTTGTTGGTATAAGGCGATGGGCAATTTACACAAAATTCTTTAGGTGTATATCCAGGACGTGGCGTAATTTTAACAATTTTTCCAGTATAGGTGTTATTGGACTCTTTACGAATTTCAATAATGGCTTTCGGCGAGCCTGACTTATCATCAATTTGTTGCCATGTCCCTGTTAAGTCCTGTGCAAATGCTCCCCCGCAAAGCATGGACAATGTTAATCCCGCGATAAAAAACTTACTTTTCATATAAGGTTCTCTATAATTTCACAAAAATATCCAAGACACAGAAAAATAAGCAGTTAGCATAAGGCAAACTGCTTATGGTCGTTGGATATAGAATAGGCATATGCCTTTTAAAAAAATGGAAAAATCATACAGACTTAGCTGAAACCTTATTATTCATTGAATTTAAAATGATCAGTCTAAGTTTTGAAAATGTATAATTTACTCATCGTTTAGCTGTTAAATCTCAACATGGTATGATTTTACAGATGATAGCCACACGTTAGCGAGCATTAAGTCGCAATTATTCACGGATCCATGTTTGGCTACGACCCAGTGCAGATATGCCCACATATCCTCGAAGTGTTAAACGTTTACCATTCGAGCTAAGTTTTGCTTTGCAACTGTAAATATTTCCTGACAACGGGTCGATAATTTTTCCACCTGTATAATTGGTATCACCATTGTGTTTGAGCCCTTTCATGACATCCATGCCTAAAATGGGTTTATTGGTATATGGTGCTGGGCAATTGATACAATGTTCTTTGGGGGTATAGCCTGGACGAGGGGTCACTTTAACAACTTTAGCGGTATAGGTCCCGTTTGATTCTTGACGGATTTCTAGGATGGCTTTCGATGATCCAGTTTTGTCATCAATGTTTTTCCACGTACCGCTAATATCTTCAGCAAAAGCTGCACTGCCAATGACAGATGTAGCGAGTGCGATTGCAAGTGTCAATTTGCTCATGAACAAAATCCTTTTATCATTTAATAAACGACAAACTCATCATAAGTTGATTTTTTAAACAATACAATTGTTTATGTGAGGAACATATCACATTTTTTGCAAGTATAGAATAAACAACGGTAACCATATTGCTGTAAATACCGCATTGACAGCCATTCCAAAGGCAGCATAGCGCCCTGCAATACTGCCTCGTTGCCATGCTTGGGCTGTTCCAATAGCATGTGCGGCAAGACCGAGTGCTAACCCTGAAGCGCGTTCATCATTGATATGTTTTAAAATTAGTGGAGAGAATGCGGCACCGATGACTCCAGATAAAATCACAATTAAAATCGCGAGACTGATGGGTGCATGGAGGAGTGTTGCGATATTAATCGCAATTGGAGTGGTGACAGCACGTGTGGCAAAAGCCATGATGGTCGGATCAGATAAATGCAGTAAATAAGCCAAACCCATAGGCAATCCGACCGCACTAATACTTGCAAAAACTAAGATGCCAACTACTGCTTTGAGAGGAAGGTCGTCATAACGCATGGACGCTAAAGGAATAGCCAGTGCAACAGTGACATAACCGAGCAAATGATTAAAAACAGGATTCACCTGCGCCATATATTGCTCATAAGGAATGTTGAGGAGGAAGAGAAGTGCAATCACAAAACACATGCCAATCACAATAATTGGAATCTGTGGCAACTTTTTATTGATTGGTTTTGCCAGTAAATAAGCAACTAAAGTCAGGAAAAAACCGAAAATGATGGGAATCATGAGCATTCTCCTAAAGCCATTTCTTAGACATTTTGGCATAAACCCAAAGTGGGATAAGTGTGCTGACAAACAGCACCACCAAAAACATTGGGATTTCGTGACCTAAATGGGTCATCATCAGCAAGGAACCTGCACTAATGGGCAGAAAGGCGAAAGCACTTTCTTTCATGATTTTATTGTTGGTATCGACCAAACGTGCTGGAATTTTTTTGAATTTCCGCCAACCTAACAGCACGATCAATAAACTAATCAGTCCAAGTAAATTGCCCATTTCGGGGTGCCCAAAGTACCCCGTGACCCATACAGCAGATTCTCGAAAGAGAACGATGAGGGCAACCGTGCCGATCCATGCGGTCCAATCAACCGTTTTTATCCATTCCATTTTGTTCTGTCATTAACATTTTACTTATCACGTTTTAACCGATTTAGTTTTTGATTTCAAATTCTTCGAGTTCACGATGAAATTGTTTTGCTTTCAAACCTAAAATTTCATCAATTGGTAAATGTGCTTGTTTAATCAGTTGTTCCAGTTTATGTGGTGCAATGTACACTTGTAGGTGAAGATTTCCTTCATCATCATAATTTTCAGATTGAATCACATTTAGGGCGTACAGTTGATTACGCAATTTGCCATAGGCTGGCTTGAGCAGAACGTCAAAGTTTTGAATTTGTCCCATTAAGCATTCTTGTACTGCTTGGCGCAGTAGATTGAGTCCTTCGCCCGTATGTGCTGACACATAAACACGCTCAGGGACATTGGGTTCAGCATAGATAATTTTGGCTTGTTCAGCACTTTGGTCAATTTTGTTATAAACACGAAGGATAGGAATATCGGCTCCAATTTCTTTGAGCACTTTTTCAACGGCTTCAATTTGTTCCATCAAATCTGGACTGTTGGAGTCAATTACATGCAGCAGTAGGCTGGCTTCTAAGGTTTCCTCTAGTGTCGCTTTAAAAGATTCGACCAAGGCATGCGCAAGGTTACGTACAAAGCCTACAGTGTCGGCTAAGACCAAAGGGCCAATACCATCCCAGTCTAAACGTCTTAGAGTGGGGTCTAAGGTTGCAAATAGCTGATCTGCGGCATAAACATCAGATTTGGCGAGGGTGTTAAATAGAGTCGATTTTCCAGCATTGGTATAACCGACTAAAGAAACGGTTGGAATAGCAGCTTTTTGGCGTGCTGCACGACCTTGGATTCGCGTTTGTCGTACTTTCTCTAATTTATCTTTAAGTTGTCCTACACGAACACGAAGTAAACGACGGTCAGTTTCGAGTTGAGTTTCACCTGGTCCACGAAGCCCAATCCCACCTTTTTGGCTATCGAGACTAATCCCTGTACCGACTAGTCGAGAAGACAAGTGATCGAGTTGAGCCAATTCGACTTGAAGTTTACCTTCATGAGTACGTGCGCGCTGTGCAAAGATATCTAAAATAAGGCGGGTACGGTCAATGACGCGACATTTGATAATGCGGCTCAGGTTGCGTTCCTGACTGGGGGTTAGTGCATGGTCAATAATCACCAAACTTGCTTCTAGCTCTTCCACACGTGCTGCTACTTCTTCAGCTTTGCCTGAACCAATAAAATATTTAGGGTCAGGTTTGAATCTTTGAGCGTGAATATGCTCTAGAATTTCTGCACCTGCCGACTTGGCAAGTAAGCGAAACTCTTCTGCATCAAGATCTTCCAGAATGTGGATGGCAACACTGACTAAAATCGTTTTTTCGCCACCTTGTTTCTGTTCAAAATATTCCACTCAATATAATCTCGCACCTAGAAAGCTCTAGTGTAGATGAATTTACTCAGCTTGAGCGAAATAGTTATAGCGTGGCTTTACATGGTGCGAAAGAGCTGTACCAAAAGAACCAAACTTCCAAAGTATAAGATGCTTAACCCAAGAATAAATTTAAATGCTTGAACGGGATTTAAGGGTGCAGCAGGAGGATTCATTTGATCATTCATGGGAGAACCTTGTTTTGATATTTCGATTGAATTATTGTAATTAATTTATTTAAACGATTAAAATTGAAAATAATCATCTAGTCTTTCGGTTTTTATGATCAATGCAAGTAAGTTAAGATCAGTATAGAATGAGTTGTAATCAATGATTAACTGTTGAATAAAGCTGTGCCAAGTGAATCCTCTATGCAATCAAATACTGAAATAAAAACAACATCATTAAGTGGACTCTCAAAACTTGCGTTGTATAGCAAGAAGCTAGTAACGGGACTCGGTGCCGTTTCTGAGGGTTTTTATTTGGTTTATCGACATGGCTTGTATAAAGACATTAATAATCCTCAAAATACCCGCTACGTGCAGTATTTTTGTCGTCGACTCTGCAAAGTTTTTAACATTGATGTGCATGTCCATGGCGATATTCCACGTAAACCTGCACTTTGGGTGAGTAATCATATTTCATGGTTAGACGTGGCAGTTTTGGGTTCTGGCGCACGGGTGTTTTTTTTAGCCAAAGCTGAAATTGAAAAATGGCCTGTGTTTGGCAAACTTGCAAAAAGTGGTGGAACCTTGTTTATCCAACGTGGGTCGGGGGATTCAATCAAGATCCGTGAACAAATTACTGAATTTTTAAAACAAGACATTCCTGTGCTGTTCTTTCCAGAAGCGACAACTACTGACGGCTCTAAAGTAAAAAAAGTCCATGGGCGTATTTTAGGGGCTGCAATTGAAGCACAGCGCGATGTCCAAATTTGTTTAATTTGTTATGTCAATCAGCAGGGCGGGCTCGACCAAGTTTCGCCTTTTATTGGTAATATTGGTTTTGCCGAACACGTCCAAAAAGTCTTGGAGATGCCTCAAGTTACAGCACATCTTGTTGCATTACCTGCAATTTGTACTGCAGGTCATACAGTCGATAGCTTAACAGCCTTGGTACAACAAAAGATGGTGCAAGGCTTGGCTGACTTACACCAAAAGGTATTGAAACCTCAAGCGAGCGCGATGGGAAGTTGAAGGCTTACATAAAGCCTTCGATCGGGAGCCATGAAATGACTTTAATACCTGCACGTTTAAACCAGTTCATTTTCGGCTCTGTGGTATAAGTCTTGATTGAGCCATCGGCCTGCTTAATTTGCCAGTTAATATTTTTGTTGGCATCCAGAACCAGTTTATAGGCATATTTACTCAAATTTTGATCCATTGTTTGATGCACAGCCTTTGCCAAAGGCGGGCTGTTGAGTAAAACACCAATTTCGGTATTTAAGTTGGCAGAACGTGGGTCAAAATTAAACGAGCCAATAAAAACTTGTTTTTCATCAATCGTCATAAGCTTGGCATGCAGGCTAGAACGGCTTAATCCTTTGATGCTGACTTTGGCTTTTTTCGAGATTTCCTCATTGTTCTCATTAAGTGCTTCAGCCGCAGGATTTGCTAAGAATTCATACAGTTGTACACCATTTTCTAGTAAGTCTTGGCGGTATTTTCCATAGAAAGCATGGACCAAAGGTACATCATTGGCTTTGAATGAGTTGGTGAGTACACGGACTTGGATATCACTTTGCGCAAGGTTGGCAAGGTGTTTTTTGCCTTTACGTTCAGGAACGAAATAGGCAGAGATAATGTCGATGCTATCTGTTGGTTTTTCTAGATGGGTTTGCAACTGGAAGTTGAGATGTTCTTCTTTTTTAGCTCGGGATTTGATTTTACTTGGTGAGTCTTTTACGACTTCGGCCTTGACCCAGTCAAATTGGATACTATCGTTCAGCCAGTGTTCAAACGCTTGTGAACGATTGGCAAGATCCAGATAATTTTGTACCGTCACTTCTTGATAGTGCTGTTGCAACTGTGTTTTTAAGCCTTCATAGCGTAAGCTGTAATGATTGGCATTGACGATCTGACGCACTGGAAAGGCATAATCATCATTCCAGTATTCATCGAATGAGTGCACAATTTCATCTGCTGCCGAACCTACAAGCATGACATCTACATCGGAAAACTGGTAATTGTCGCTGACATTATAATATTGGTTACTCATATTACGACCACCAATCAGCGCGATTTGGTTATCAGCAATAAAACTTTTGTTATGCATACGACGGTTAATGCGTTTGAGATTGAGCATCATATCCATCGCGCGATAGTGGCGGAAGCGATAGGGATTATACAGTTTGATGTCAATGTTGGTGTGTTGGTCGAGTGCGAGGTAAATGCCTTCCATTTTCTTGGCATTGTTGTCATCAATCAGTAACCGAACCTTGACCCCACGGTCTGCCGCTTTCAATATTGAATAAAGTGCCAGTGCGCCGATACGGTCATTATCCCAAATATAATATTGTAGATCTAAAGTCTTTTCTGCTTTATCAATGAGATGGATGCGCGCTGCTAATGCTTCGAGTGGGTTATAGAGAATATGGAAACCTGTCAATCCCGGATTTTGCTCACGGAGTGGTAGTACAATTTTGGCTAAGCTGGTTTGGTCCGTGGCTTGATCAAAAGCATAAACTTGAGGCTGCGGAATCTGTTTGGGCAAAGTATTACAGGCAGGAACAGAGATCACCATACAGCTGAGTAAAAGTAGTTTAGCACCTTGCTGAGTCGACGTTGAGCGGGGTAGAGCGCGCTTCACTGCGCTGTGTGGTTTTTCCATCGTCATAAAGTCTATAAATTTGGTTTGAGTATAATTCTGAGCTGTGAAAAGATAAACAGAAGATTATGTGTTCTTGATGAACTGTTTGTGAGTAAATGTCTATGCTAAATACACAATCCGTCGTGTTCTATTTTTATATTGCGATGGCCTTGCTTGCCGGTTGGGCAGTGTATCAAGCATGGATCAGTCAAACCAATACGGAGACGATTCATCCGTTTAAAGCCTTTGTGCATTTATTGGCTTTTTATTTGTCTTATTTACTGATTCCTTTATTTTTCTTTAGTTTATACGCAGGTATCCAAGGTTATTACTCATGGCATGAAGCAATTTTTGTCTTTTTAGTGAGTGGCTTATTGTGTTATGCACGTTTTATTGAGCCGCATTTTGTCCATGTTAAAACCATGCAGTATCAAATCCAAGAGGACTATAAATTACTCAAACCTGTTCGTATTGCTTTGGTTGCCGATTTACATATTGGTTTGTTTTCAGGTCATGAACGTCAGTTAAAAACCATTGTTAAACGGCTGAATGAACAAAAGCCTGATTTGGTGGTGATTGCTGGAGACTGGACCTATGAACCTGAAAATACACTGGCGGAAGAGTTAGAGGTACTACGCGAAATTAATGCACCCGTCTATTCGGTCAATGGTAACCATGATGAACAGTATCCAGGTCCCCCGATTCAAAACCTGTTAAGACATGCTTTGAAGGTCAACAATGTCATTGATATAGAGGGGCAGATTGTTGAATTTGATGAGTTTCGCTTAATCGGGGTCGGTGACTTGTGGGCAGGTAAGGCAGATATGCGTTTTATGCCACATTTACCGCAGGACAAGCCATGGGTCATTTTATCGCACAATCCTGACACGGTCGATATGGTGCCTTCTTTACCAACACGTCCTTTAATGTTGTCAGGTCATACGCATGGCGGCCAAGTTGAACTGCCGTGGTTAACGGATTTTGTGATGAAAAAGGTGTCGATCTTGGGGCACAAGAAAGGCCTGTACCGTCATGAACACGCAGATGTGTTTGTTACGGTGGGTACAGGTATGGTGGGTGTACCGTTTCGCTTCCGGGTCCCACCGACCATTGATATCATTGAGCTAATCTAAAGCTCAGCTAGAACCAATAAAAAATAAAGCTTAAAACCAAAATGACCACAGCCAAGATCATCCACAGCTTGTGGTTTTTGGGCTGTAAGGCTTGAATACCTTGTGTTCGGGTTACGTCACTATTATTCACATCTTTATGTTGTGATTTTTGCAGGGTTTGATCTTCTTTGAGAGTTAATTTCGGAGGAGTAAGACGATTTATTGTTAACTCTGCAGTTGAGATATCTTCTGAGTAAAGTTGCTCGTGGTTATACATACTTTTTAGTGCTGCATCATGACGTTTTGTGAGCTCCGTGACGATTTCTTGGGCATCGTCGTATTGAAAAGCCGTGTGTGTTGCGATGTATTGGATGGCTTGAATGATTTTGTTTTCTTCAACTAATACGATGACGTCGAGGAGTTGTTCCTTGGTGAGTTGTTCTATTTTTTCATCCATTTCTGTGTCCTATTCATCAGTATTCACCTTTATTTTTGAAGTTATATGCGCAATTTTAAAGGTGGTTTTTGTAGCGTTTGTTAAAGCATTGGTATAAAAAAACCAGCATCATTGTGCTGGTTTCAAATATCAAACTTAGGGTCAAATTTGATTGTTTACATCATCATTCTTGGTCTCACGGATCATTAAGAATGCACATAAAGACAGAAGTGATGCAGCTGTGAGGTAGTAACCTACAGCATGTAGGCCATAAGTGGTTGCAAGTTTTGTTGCAATTAATGGCGCAAATGAAGCACCAAAGATGCCAGCAAGGTTAAAAGTCAGTGCTGAACCTGTATAGCGAACCGATATTGGAAAAATTTCAGAGAGCACGGTACCAATTGGCCCATAGGTTAAACCCATGATAGATAAACCAATACATAGGAATAAGAATACAACAAAGGTATTGCCTGATTCCAACATGCTAGAAAACACTAAACCAAACAATGCCGCAGCAATACATACAGCAATAGACGTTGTTTTACGACCAAACTTTTCTGCAAATACTGCAGATAAAGGGATGAACGCAGCAAAGCAGAGTGTTGCGACCAATTGAAGTTGTAAGAACTGTTCACGAGTGTAACCCAGTTGTTTGGTGCCCCACTGTAAAGCAAAGACCGTCGTGAGGTAGAACACAACAAAGGTACAGATGGCAGCAATAGTGCCTAAAATCAGCATACCCCAGTGTTTGGTGATTACTTCTTTAAATGGAATATTAACTTCTTTTTGCTTGTCTAAAACTTTCTGGAACGCAGGGGTTTCATGGAGTTGTAAACGAATCCACAGTCCTACAATCACCAGTAGTGCACTTGATATAAATGGAATACGCCAACCCCATGTCATGAATGTTTCTTCAGACATGAAATGACCGAGTGTCAAGAATGAACCCGTTGCCAAGATAAAGCCAATCGGTGCACCTAACTGTGGAAACATACCATACCAAGCACGTTTACCTTCAGGTGCATTTTCTGTGGCAAGCAAGACCGCACCTGACCATTCACCACCTAAGCCGAGGCCTTGACCTAAACGACAGAGTGCAAGCAGTAATGGTGCAACAATTCCAATTTGTGCATAGGTTGGTAGCAAGCCAATACATACGGTTGAAAGCCCCATGGTTAGCAATGCGGCAACTAAGGTGGCTTTTCGACCAATACGATCACCTAAATGTCCAAACAGTGCAGCACCAATCGGGCGTGCAATAAAGGCAATCGCAAAGGTTGCTAATGACTGAATTGTAGCGGTCATCGGGTCGGTACTTGCTGGAAAGAACAAATACGGAAAAATGATGACTGCAGCAGTCGCATAAATATAAAAATCGAAGAATTCGATTGTGGTACCTACGAGACTGGCTGTAAGTACGCGAAATTTTGAGTTTACAGGCTGCTGTTGTTCTGCAACAGCAGTATTTAATGACGCCATGGTAGACCTTACACTTACTAAAAATAATGAGACTTAGTTTTAAAAGCGTAATCTTTTTAAAAAAGGCGTAATTTCTTAAAAAAATACGAAAACCCTGCGGACAAACTACGGGATTAGGGTTGCTAAAAAATGTAGTAGGTGCGGGTTATATCACGTAAAGATAGATAGACAAGAAATGTGATCCTGCACCGATCAATACAAAAATATGCCAGATAGCGTGAGTGTATCTTACCTTTTTTAGCGCATAAAACAATGCACCGATGGTGTAGGAAAGTCCACCAATGATTAAAAAAGTGAGTGCTTGTTTAGATAAAAAGCGTTGCATATCATCCATAACCAACACAGCCATCCATCCCATAAGTAGATAGGCAATCAGTGAGATTTTTTCAAAGCGATGGATGAAAACTAACTTGAATAGTGTACCAATGAGTGCAATCACCCAAAGTGCAATGAGCAGGTAATGTGCTTTTTGTGTGGGTAGTGCGATAGACAAAAATGGGGTATAGGTGCCCGCAATTAGATAATAAATGGCAGTGTGATCTAATTTTTTATACCAGCCTCGACGCTCAGGCGATTCGGCAAAATGATATAAGCTTGATGCGGTGAACAATAAAAATAGACTCAAAGCATAGACCCACAGCCCGATCCATTGCGCTGTTTCTAAGTAAGACCCTTTGATAATCAATAATATTCCTGCTATGAGTGCAAGAGCTGCACCAATAGCATGGCTAATGAAATTGATTCGTTCTTCGACAGGATCGTAGTTTGCAACTGGATGAGCGTTCATAGGCAATCGTGCTTGTTTTTATAAAATATACAACTGTATCGTAATTCAAATTTGCATTTAGCGTAAGACGCTTTAAAATTTAATCGCAATTCTTTTTCTGGTTTCTATTATGACCACTTCGGTGTCTTCCTCTGTACAAGAGCAGCAATTCCTTCAAGCCTTTCAGCAAGCGCTTGAATCTCAATGTTTTGATCGGATGATTTTGAGCCAGTATCAGGGGGAAATGCAACAATTAGAAAAAATGACATTTCGGTTGGTGACTGTGCAAGGTCAGTCAGTATTGAGTTGTTTATATCGTTATAAAACTCAAGATGTCACTAAAAACTATTCCTTAGATCTGGCACTTGAAACGGTGACTGAACTTTTGGCACAGTGTAAACAAGCCAATTTGATGACGACTGAACAAGAGTTTCAACTGAAAAAGAACAAGAAGAAAGCCATGCTGACCCAAAGTAAAAATAAAACGCAGGCTAAAGTAGCAGAGCAGCAAGGACATGATCGAATCAAGCAGCGTTTTGTCGATCAAGACAGTTATTTCTTACAGCCGCTTGGCATTACCGATGCAAAAGCGCACATCATTCCTAGTATGGCGCGTAAGTGGAAACAGATTAATAAATTTGTTGAAATTTTCTCAGGAGCTTTAAGTCATATTCAACTGCCTGAACAACTACGTGTGGTCGATTTTGGCTCTGGAAAAGGCTACTTAACTTTTGCTTTGTATGATTATTTGCTAAAGCAAGATCTGAATCCTTTTGTGACTGGGGTTGAGCTCAACAGCAAGATGGTGGAATTCTGTCAGGAGGTTGCACACAAGTCGGATTTTCAGCAACTTGATTTTTTTCAGGGTGATGTTCGGACGTACCAACCTGAACGTCTCGATGTGATGATTGCGCTGCATGCATGCGATGTCGCGACTGACTTTGCGATCCATACGGGCATTCGTTTAAATGCCGAAATGATCATGTGCGCGCCGTGTTGTCATAAAGAATTACGTCCACAGTTGAAAGCTCCGCTTGTATTACAACCCATGTTGCAATTTGGCATTCATGCAGGTCAGCAAGCTGAAATGCTGACCGATACTATTCGTGCGCTGTTACTTAAAGCCTATGGCTATGAAACCAAAGTGTTTGAGTTTGTGGCACTTGAGCATACCAGTAAGAATAAAATGATTTTGGCAACCAAGCGTAGGGATTATCAAGCGCCCGATGTTGCTGTCTTGGCACAAATTCAAGCCTTGAAAGAGATGTATGGCATTCAAAAGCATTCACTGGAACTGTTGTTGAATGATCAATGGGATCAGCAAGGTGTAGGGTGTAAGTGCTGATTTAGCCGTAGTCGTTGAATCGGACGATACATATTCATGTTGTTTTTAAGGAAAATGAAAATGCTAAGCCTAAACATCGTGCACGGAACATGGGATGAGTTGCAACAGGCTGCGAAAATGATTCGTGAGCAGGTCTTTATTCAAGAGCAAAACATTGCTGCTGAAGATGAGTGGGATGAGCAAGATGAAATCGCCGTTCATTTTGTCGTCTATGAACAAGATCAAGCTATCGCCACGGCAAGGCTATTACAGAATCATAGTATTGGTCGTGTTGCTGTTTTAAAGTCGCATCGAGGTTTGGGTATAGGTAAGGTTTTGATGCAGGCTGTGATCGCATACGCCCAACAGCAACAGCGTCCATTTTTAGTGTTGTCTTCTCAAGTACATGCACAAGCGTTTTATCAGGCTTTGGGTTTTGTACAAGAGGGTGAGGTGTATTTAGACTGTGGTATTCCACATATTGATATGCGTTTATCGTCTATGAAAAAACCCTGATGAATCAGGGCTTTTTCTTTTTAATGTAGATTAGTGACTATGTTCAGAAGACATCTGCGCATGTTCATCGGCACTCATACTATGTTCTTCAGCCGTTGCATGTTCGGTTGTATTTTCAGAAGCAGCTTGATTGCTTGTTTCACGCGCTACTTTATCAGCCTGCGCTTTTGCCATTGACTCTTCAGACATAGCTGGTGCATTTTTAAAAGCATGTTGTTGAGTGTTCTGTTTAGCTTGCTGACTTGGCATATAGTCAGGTTCATTGGTTACTGCAAGGTAGAAGAAACCTAAGAAAAATCCGCTTAAAATGAAAGCAATGATCAGTGCTTTCCAACCCCATGGTGATTTTTCAGGAGAAGTATTGTCAGTCATGTGCAACAGCCCAATTGAATAATAATAAATCTAAAACGATGTAACTTTATAACACAAAAAATGAGTTCCGGCGCGAAAATAATGCACTAAGATAGGTCAAAATTAAAAGATGAATCAGTATTTTAATTGGTTTCTCCAAGAGAATAAAAAAAGGGATCTATGGATCCCTGATTTTTAAGTCAGCATTTTAATGGATTTGCCCAGATGGCAATGATTGAATGAGTAATTGCGGTGCTTTAAAACGCTCACCGTATTTCGCTTCAAGCTGATTGGCACGTTGCAGAGCTTGCTCTAAACCATATTGATTTAAAAACTGGATCGCACCACCTGTCCACGGCGCAAAACCAATCCCAAAGATCGAACCGATATTGGCATCAATTACAGACTCAAGGACATTTTCTTCATAACAACGTAACGTATCTAGCGATTGTACAAACAGGAAACGGTCTATCATTTCTTGTTCAGAAATATCAATCTCTTTTTTCCAATGGCTCAAGCCCTCCCAAAGCTGTTTCTTACCACTTTCAGGATAATCATAAAAACCTGCACCAGCAGCTTTACCCTTACGACCGAATTCATGAATCATGGTTTGAATCACATCATCTGCACCTGAGCGTGGTAAATCTTTACCCTCGGCCTGCAATGCCTTACGCGTTTCATTGGCAACATGTTCAGAAAGAGTCAACGCAACTTCATCTTGAATGGCCAATGGACCAACGGGCATCCCCGCTTTCAACGCAGCCATTTCAATACGAGCTGGGTGTACACCTTCATGCAGTAAACGTAAACCTTCCTGAACAAAAGTACCAAATACGCGACTGGTGAAGAAGCCACGGCTATCATTCACAACAATCGGGGTTTTACCAATTTGCTGTACATAGTCATACGCTTTTGCCAAAGTTTCAGCAGAAGTGTTTTTGCCTTTAATGATTTCAACCAATTGCATTTTATCAACTGGGCTAAAGAAATGTAGGCCAATAAAATTTGCCTGACCTTTCGAAGCTTTTGCCAAACCTGTAATCGGTAATGTCGAGGTATTTGAAGCCATCACACCACCATCCACAAGGAAAGTCTCAGCTTCTTGAGTGACTTTGGCTTTGAGTTCTTGATTTTCAAATACTGCTTCAATCATTAAATCACAGCCTTTTAAATCTTCCGCAGATGCCGTTGCAGTAATCAAGCTTAAAACCTGATCACGCTTTTCAGCCGTCATACGTCCTTGTGATACTTTTTTATCTAGCAGTTTTTGGCTATAGGCTTTCCCTTTTTCTGCATTTTCAATAGAGGTATCTTTCAATACCACAGCAACACCTTTAATTGCTGTTGAATAAGCGATCCCTGCGCCCATCATCCCTGCACCAAGCACACCCACTTTGGTCGCTTGCCATTTTGCAACATCTTTAGGACGATTCGCACCTGCTTTAATTGCATTTAATCCATGCCAAAAAGTGCCGATCATATTTTTTGAAATTTGACCTGTCGCAAGATAAGTAAAATAACGAGATTCAATGGTCAGAGCTGTATCCACATCCACCTGTGCACCTTCAACCGCAGCCGCCATGATGGCTTCAGGCGCTGGATAGCATCCTTTGGTTTTATCACGTAGCATTGCTGGGGCAATCGCCAGCATTTGCGCAACCGCAGGTGTTTTAGGATCACCACCCGGAATTTTATAACCTTTCACATCAAACGGCTGTTGTGATGCTTTTGTGGATGGGGGATGTGCTTTCACCCAAGCAATCGCTTTATCCATCAATTCTTCAGGTGTTTCCGCCGTGTCTTGGATTAAACCTAGAGATTTCGCTTTATCCACACCAAGCTGCTTACCTTCCATTAAAAAAGGAAAAGCATTTTGTAAACCTAAAAGGCGTACCATACGCACGATACCACCACCACCCGGCAGTAGACCTAGAGTCACTTCTGGCAAACCAAATTTTGTTTTAGGATCATTCAATGCGATACGTGCATGACAACCTAAAGCAATTTCCCAACCGCCCCCCAAAGCCGTACCATTCAATGCTGCTACAACAGGTACACCTAAAGTTTCGATATAACGAAACTCGGTTTTCATTTTCTGAACCATTTCAAAAAATGGTGTGGCATCTTCAGGTCGTGCTTGAATCAATTCATCTAAATCACCGCCTGCAAAGAAGGTTTTCTTCGCTGAACGGAAAATAATCCCAGTAATTGACGTTTCAGATTTCAGTTTAGAAACAATATTTTCTAAAGCGACACGGAAATCTGCATTCATGGTATTTGCTGATTGATTCGGGGAATCTAAAGTCAGAATAATAATGCCATCGTCATTTTTTAAATATTGAATTGCACTCATAAAATTTTTATCCAAATGATTTTTTGAATTTGAAATGTATGTGTCTGCGTAGTTGTATAATTTTGTAGCATCACAGAGTCATTCCAAATTTATTTTAATTTCGGGTTTAACCTTCGGTTCGACCTACCTTGCGAAACGTTGTTTCTCATTCGGCAAAAGTAGGCAAAACCATTGTCATACGCAAAACCTGAGGTACGGCAAAGATTAATAATCTTTGCCGTACCGCAAGGCGAAAGCTATGCTTGAGCATGAACTACGCACTTTGTTTGTCTTGCGCTACACCAAAGCTTTAGCCGCTTTGGCTTGCTCAGGTTGCGTATGACTTATTTGTGTATCAAATGCTCAATAAAGTTTAGGTGGTTATACCAACTCAATAATGGTCGCAATACCCATGCCACCACCCACACATAATGTTGCCAAACCACGCTTTTTACCTTGACGCTCTAATTCATCCAGTAAGGTTCCGAGAATCATTGCACCCGTCGCACCCAATGGATGCCCCATCGCAATTGCGCCACCATTTACATTGACTTTATCGCTTGGCACTTTTAATTCCGTCATAAAACGCATCACCACAGATGCAAAAGCTTCATTGACTTCAAAGAGATCAATATCGTCAATCGTTAAGCCTGCTTTTGCCAATGCTTTACGAGCAGCAGGTGCAGGCCCAGTCAGCATAATGGTTGGATCCGAACCGACTAATGCTGTCGCCAAGACTTTGGCACGTGGTTTTAAACCTTGTTCTTTGACCGCTTTCTCAGAAGCAAGTAGTACAAGTGCAGCCCCATCGACAATACCTGATGAGTTTCCTGCGTGATGCACATGGTTAATTTTTTGCGCTTCTGGATATTGTTGTAATGCAATCGCATCAAACCCCATTGCCCCCATCATTTCAAAACTTGGATTGAGCTTTGCTAAACCTTCTGCTGTTGTGGTTGGTTTAATAAATTCATCTTGATCTAAAATGATTACGCCTGCTTTATCTTTGATGGCGATGACTGATTGATTAAAATAACCTGCAGCTTGCGCCGCCGCCGCTTTACGCTGAGAATTTGCTGCAAAACCATCAACATCTGAGCGCGTATAACCATCCAATGTTGCAATTAAATCAGCACCAATCCCTTGCGGAACAAAATGTGATTTTAAATTGGTTTCAGGGTCTAATGCCCATGGCCCACCATCGGAACCCATTGGGATACGTGACATCGACTCTACGCCACCAGCAACAACCACATCCTCCCAACCTGAACGTACTTTTTGAGCCGCCATATTGACTGCTTCTAAACCTGACGCACAAAAGCGATTGATTTGTACACCCGCAACATCATTGTCCCAACCTGCTGCAATTGCCGCAGTTTTCGCAATATCACCGCCTTGATCAGCTATTGGTGTGACACAACCCAAGACTATGTCATCGACTTTAGACGTATCTAAATGATGACGATCTTTGAGTTCATTCAATAATGTGGTCAGCAATGTAATAGGTTTCACTTCATAAAGTGAACCATCTTTCTTTCCCTTTCCGCGTGGTGTGCGAATGGCATCAATGATATAAGCCTCGCTCATAGCTGTTCCTTTTATCACTTTTAAGTTGTTATGTCCTTGAGTGTACAAATTAATCGCCGTGATGCAATGACTAGAACGGGTCAGGCTAGATGAAGATTTTTGCCAATAGCCTGAGTTTAGGGCATAAAAAAACCCAAGATCGAAATCTTGGGTTTAGCAATGTGCCGAACCGTCGTCAAACTAAAAAATTAGTGATAACCGTGTAGTTGGCGATATAAACCAGGTGTGACGCCTGTCCATTTTTTAAAGGCACGGTGGAAGGTGCTGGTTTCACTAAAGCCCACTTGTTGTGCCACATCTTCCAACGTCAAACCCGGATTTAACAGCAGGTGAATCGCGGCATCACGACGTAATGCATCTTTCACGCCTTGGTAACTTTTACCTTCAGCCGCTAAGCGACGACGCAACGTTTGAGGAGATAAATACAACATGGAAGCCACATCGTTCAGCGTTGGCATTTCCTCACCAATTTGACTTTTCAACACATCACGAATACGTGAAGTGAGGGAGTTGGTGTTTTTAAATTTCACTAACAACTGTGCAGGAGCGGCTTTTAAGAACTCTTCTAACGTTTCTTCATTCTGACGAATTGGTAAGTCCAAATAATCTGCGGCAAAAGTGATTTCTGTACGCGGCATATCGAACTGCATCACAGGTGCGAAGAATAAGGCATCATATTCATCTGCATGTGCAGGACGTTCATAGCCAAAATGTACACGTTCAAGTGGTAAACGACGTTCAATCAACCAAGAAGCAAGACCATGCCAAATCATCAACATACTTTCAGTGATAAAGTGATCTGGGTCCATTGATTTTGGAATCTGAGGAACGAGACGTGCTTCGTGCTTGTCGCGCTCTAATGTCACCGACCATTCATCACCAAAGAGCTTATAAAACTGTGAAGACAGTTCTAAAGCATCCCCTAAGGTCTTGGCATGAATAATCAACTGGCACATGATGGCAAATGTACCTAGACGACGTGGTTGTTTGTCAAAACCAACATGTTCGTCTTGGGTCACCATCCATAACATTTTAACGAAGCGAGTATATTGTTCTGGAGAAATACGGGCTTTAGGCTGACGCAGCAGTTCTGCCTCAATGCCAACGTGAGAAAGTAATGTTTCGACATCCATGCCGAGACGTTTTACGCCAGTTAAAGCCGCATTGACGAAATGGATACTAATGGTATCACGGCTCATATTTAATCCTTCAGTCTCTTTTATATTCACTTGCGTTTGACCTAAATGACGCTAAAAAAATAAGTTTAGGCAATTTACACTAAAGTTTTTTGCCTTTTTACATGTTAAATTGCCGAAATGATCAAGGTAAATGGCTGAACATGACATTGTTTTGTTGCTTTTATATTTCTAAAATAGCTAAAAAATCAACATAAAAAGAGTAAAAAGTAGCATGGATATGGCATTGAAAGGATTGAAAGTTCTCGATTTTTCTACACTTTTACCGGGACCGTTTGCAACAATGTATTTGGCAGACTTAGGTGCAGAAGTGATCCACATCGAGTCTCCAACTCGACCTGATCTGATCCGTTTAATGCCACCTTATGCCAATGGACAGGCCACAGCACACAGTTATCTCAACCGAAATAAGCATTCTGTAGCACTGGATTTAAAAGATCCTGCCAATATTGAACTGATCAAGTCGAAAATTTCAGACTATGACATTGTGATTGAGCAATTCCGCCCGGGGGTAATGCAAAGACTGGGACTTGACTATCAAACTTTATCTGAAATTAATCCGCGCTTGATCTATTGTTCCATTACGGGTTATGGGCAAACAGGTTTATATCAAAATAAAGCAGGGCACGATATCAACTATGTGGCTTTGTCTGGGATCGCAGGACATAGCGGTCGACAGCATAGTGGTCCTCCTCCTTTGGGAATTCAAATTGCGGATATTGCAGGCGGGTCATTACATAGCGTGATAGGAATACTCGCAGCTGTGATCGAAAGGCAGCGTAGTGGCATAGGGCAGTATATTGATATCTCTATGACTGACTGTGTGGTGGGGCTCAGTAGCATGGCTGCAGCGGCGAGCTTAGCAGGACAGGAAAAGCAAGGGCCGGAGCAAAGCTATCTCAATGGTGCGACTTTTTATGACTATTATGAAACGCAAGATGGCCGCTATTTGTCGATTGGGAGTTTAGAGCCACAGTTTTTACACGGACTGGCAGAAATTTTAGAGTTGCCGATTGTGGCTGAAAAAGGCGCCTCACTGGCAACTGACGACCGTCAGGTGGTGAAACAAGCGATAAAAGCCAAGATTAAAACCCAAGATTTTGCTGTATGGAACGCAATTTTTCAGTCACGGGATGTCTGTGTTGAGCCTGTATTGAAGCTGGATGAAGCACTCGATTCGCAACTGGCAAGAGACCGAAAATGGATTGTTGCTGTGCCTTTAGAAGAGGGGAGTACAAAAAGCGAACAACAATTAGCTTGTCCAATCAAGTTTTCACGTTCAAAAATAAGGTATGAATTTATAGGGAAATCTTTGGGTTTTGACTCTTTGTAAATATCATATAGCGATAATTTAACCAGTTTTAAAACAATAATCTAACAAAAACAATGGGTCTTTATACAAATAGCAAGTATCATATCAATTGGTTGTAAAATTGTAAGAAAGGTCACCAATTATGAATAAATGTAATAGAAGTTGGTGTTTAACGGTGAGTTTATTAACACTCAGCTGTTGCCTGCAAACTGTATATGCTGCAAATGCATTCGAGGTACAAAGCCCTTGGATGCTCGGTGATTGGAATGGTCAACGCACCGCATTGCAAGAAAAAGGCTACGATTTTAGCTTTGGTTATACGGGTGAGATGGCAACTTTACTCGATGCTTCACGTTCTTCAAATCATGGTACTGAATATGCAGACCAGTTTGCATTTGGTACGCACTTCGATTTAGACAAAATTTTGGGTTGGCAGGATACTGAGGCTCAAATCACCATTACTGAGCGTAATGGACGTTCACTTTCTCAAACTTCCGATGCTTTAGATGGACATTTAAGTTCTACTCAAGAAGTGTGGGGACGTGGACAAACGTGGCGTTTAACGGATTTGTGGATTAAGAAAAAGTTCATGGATCAAAAGTTGGACATCAAAGTCGGTCGTTTTGGTGAAGGTGAAGACTTCAACAGTTTCGATTGTGATTTCCAGAATCTTGCACTGTGTGGCTCTCAAGTTGGTAACTGGGTCGGTGACCAATGGTACAACTGGCCTGTCAGTCAGTGGGCTGCGCGGGTTAAATACAATATCCGTCCTGAGCTATATGCACAAGTTGGGGTATATGAATATAACCCTGAAAACTTAGAGCGTGGCAAAGGCTGGAACTTAAGTACTGATGGTTCGCATGGCGCGATTCTTCCTGCTGAAGTAGTGTGGTCTCCTCAGTTAGGAACTGAAAAATTACCCGGTGAATATCGTGCGGGTTATTACTACAGTTCGGCAGACGCCACAAATATTCAAAACCCGCAGCAAACTTCACATAAACAAGGGGGCTGGGTGGTTGCCAAGCAACAACTCACAGCACATCACGATGATGCTACACGTGGTTTAACAGGCTTTGTAAATCTCACGCTACATGACTCAGACACCAATACGGTTCGCGACATGCAGAACATAGGTTTGGTCTATAAAGGCGCTTTTGATGCACGTCCACAAGATGAAATTGCGATTGGCTTGGGGCGTATTAGCATCAATGATGACGTGAATGAGGCGAATATTGCCAATAACAGCGTTGATGCCCGTGGCTTACAAAGTGAAGAATATGATGCCGAGATTTACTACGGTATTCATGCAGCCAACTGGTTAACCATTCGTCCCAATATCCAATATATTCGCCATGTGGGCGCATATAAAAATGGTGAAAATGCATGGGTCGGCGGAATTAAATTCCAGACTGCATTTTAGTTTCTAGATCTATAAGTATTTGTTCAACAAGGTTGATAAATACGTTTATGGTTATTCAAAGCATAAAACTGTTTGAAATAAGTCGTTTGGACAGATACTTAAAATCTAAAAACTGTCTAGGTGCTTATATCAATGTTGAAATGATATGAGCTTTTAACAGAATCTAAGAAAAAGGTGGTCAATATGAGTACTCCGTCTTCAGGTTCAGGACTTAAAACTTTTACAGCTGTGATTGCTGTGATCTTTGGTTTAGTCCTGCTGATAGGAGGGATTTATCTTGCAGTGCTTGGTGGGTCTTGGTACTACATCATTGCAGGGTTACTCTTCATCGCGACTGCAGTGCTACTGCAAAAATTAAAAAGTACGGCATTAATCGTTTATGCCTTGTTGGTCTTGGGTACAGTGGTGTGGGGCCTATGGGAAGTGGGTTCTGACTTCTTTGCCTTGGCACCACGTCTAGATATCCTTGGTTTATTTGGATTATGGTTACTCATTCCTGCGGTCACACGTGGCTTTGACAACGCTAAAGGTGCAAAAATTGCTTTAACAGGTTCATTGGCAATTACCATTGCAGTGATGATCTATGCTGTATTTAATGATCCTCAAGAAATTCGAGGTGAACTGAGCAGCAAGCAACCTGCAACCGCACAGTCCATTCCGGGTGTTGCGGATGGCGACTGGCCTGCTTATGGCCGTACTCAGTCTGGTTTGCGTTATTCTCCTTTAACGCAAATTAATTCTGAGAATGTTAAAGATTTAAAAGTGGCTTGGACCTATAACACAGGTGACTTTAAAACAGAAAATGACTCTGGTGAAACCACCAATCAAGTCACCCCAATTAAAGTTGGGGACAATATGTATATCTGTACCACGCACCAAAAACTGGTTGCCCTCGACCCAGCTACAGGTAAGGCGAAATGGACTTTTGATCCGAAGTTGAAATCGGACAATACTTTCCAACATTTAACCTGTCGTGGCGTGTCTTATTATGATGCGAACAATACAGTTGGTTTTGAAGCCAGCTTGCAACATAAAAAGTCATCGTCTGAGTTGTGCCCACGTAAAGTGATCTTGCCAGTGAATGATGGTCGTTTGGTTGCCATCAATGCTGATACTGGTGAGCGTTGTACGGACTTTGGTAAAAATGGTGAAGTCGACTTACAAAAAGATATGCCATTCCCTTATCCGGGCGGTTATATCCCAACTTCACCACCTGTGGTCACAGGCACGACGATTATTATTGCGGGTTCAACCACAGATAACTATTCAACTGAAGAACCTTCAGGTGTGATTCGTGGTTATGATGTGAATACGGGTGCATTGTTGTGGGTGTTTGATACAGGTGCCGAAGATCCGAACGCGATTCCAGCTCCGGGTCAAAAGTATGTTCAAAACTCACCGAATGCATGGGCACCATTAGCCTATGATGCAGCCTTGGATATCGTTTACATTCCAACGGGTGTGGGTACGCCAGATATTTGGGGCGGTAACCGTACCGAATTACATGAGCGTTATGCCAACTCAATGCTGGCACTGAATGCCTCAACAGGTAAGTTGGTGTGGAATTTCCAAACTACGCATCATGATTTGTGGGATATGGATGTACCATCACAGCCGACATTGACGGACATTAAAGACAAGTCAGGCAAAATGGTTCCTGCCATTTACGTGTTAACGAAAACAGGTAATGCCTTTGTTCTAGACCGTCGTACTGGTGCAGCCATTGTTCCAATTACGGAAAAACCTGTACCACAAACAGTGAAACGTGGGCCACAAACCAAAGGTGAGCGTTATTCTGCGACACAACCTTTCTCTGACTTTGATCTTGCGCCAAAAGAGAAATTGACAGATAAGCAAATGTGGGGCGCAACCATGTTTGACCAGTTGATGTGCCGTGTGTCTTTCCACAAACTGAACTATGACGGTATTTATACCCCACCTTCAGAAAACGGAACTTTGGTTTTCCCGGGCAACTTGGGTGTATTCGAATGGGGTGGTATGTCTGTTAACCCTGACCGCCAAATCGCGGTGATGAACCCAATCGGTTTGCCGTTTGTGTCTAAGCTTATTCCAGCCGATCCAAACCGTCCGAAAACAGCCAAAGGTGCAGGCACTGAAGCGGGTGTGCAACCGATGTATGGTGTGCCTTATGGTGTTGAAATCAGTGCGTTCTTGTCTCCATTTGGCTTGCCATGTAAACAGCCTGCTTGGGGCTTTGTGGCAGGTGTGGATTTAAATACTCATGAAGTTGCATGGAAACGTCGTATTGGTACGATCCGCGACAGCTTACCGGGGATTCAATTGCCACCATTTAAAATGGGGGTGCCTATGCTTGGTGGTTCAATCTCAACTGCGGGTAATGTGATGTTTGTCGGTGGTACGCAGGATAATTATATCCGTGCCATCAACGTGACCAATGGTGATGAACTGTGGAAAGGTCGTCTACCAGCGGGTGGTCAAGCTACACCAATGACCTATGAAGCCAATGGTAAACAGTATGTGGTCATTATGGCAGGTGGTCATGGTTCATTTGGCACCAAGATGGGAGATGCTTTGGTGGCGTATGCCTTACCAGATGCAAAATAATTTGCTGTAGTCATTTAAACTTTCAAATAGCCTGATTCGTCAGGCTATTTTTATGTGCAGTCAGTTTAAAAGGGTAAAGTGAGAACGAGGAAGCAATAGAAAAATTGAGATCTGCCCAGAAAGTCGGGTTTAAAATTTATGCGGTAGCAATGCATTGGTTTGTGTGTATATGATAGCCTGAATGAGGTTAGCTGAATAATGTATAAGTATCTAATAAAAAATACTTTAATCAGAAAAAACCTTTAGGATTAGGGACAAACAGCACATCTACTTATCCTTATCAATAAAACAGCTATGAAATATGTAAAAAACGCATTTTGTTGATAGTTTAAATCTCGTTATGCTGTCAGCCGTTATAATGAAACTACTAGCTGTACGCCATGTATTTATATACTGATTTCGATCAGCAACTGATCAATGAACGTGTTGCACAGTTCCGTGACCAAACGGAACGTTATTTAGCTGGAAAACTCACTGAAGATGAGTACCGCCCATTACGTCTTCAAAATGGTCTCTATGTACAACGCTATGCGCCAATGTTACGTATTGCTGTGCCTTATGGCTTAATGAACTCAACGCAATTGCGCAAAGTTGCAGAACTTGCAACTGAGTTTGACCGTGGTTATGCGCACGTTTCAACCCGTCAGAATATTCAGTTTAACTGGCCTGCGCTAGAAAATGTTCCAGACATGCTTCAAGAGCTTGCTTCGGTACAAATGCATGCGATCCAAACTTCAGGTAACTGTATTCGTAACACGACTACAGATCAATATGCAGGTGTGGTTGCAGGTGAAGTGGCTGACCCACGTCCAACGTGTGAATTGATCCGTCAATGGTCAACCTTCCACCCAGAATTTGCTTTCTTACCACGTAAGTTCAAGATTGCTGTATCAGCACTTGAAGAAACCGATCGTGCAGCGACCTCATTCCATGATATTGGGGTGTATATCGTTAAAAATGAAGCGGGTGAGATCGGCTATAAAATTAAAGTCGGTGGTGGCTTAGGTCGTACCCCTGTAATTGGTAGTTTCATTCGTGATTTCTTGCCACGTGAAGACCTGATTGCTTATTTAGAAGCCGTACTACGTGTTTATAACTTACACGGTCGCCGTGATAACAAATACAAAGCACGTATTAAAATTTTAGTGAAAGCGTTAACTCCTCAAGTCTTTGCTGAAAAAGTCGAAGCTGAGTTTGCGCATACCATTAAAACTTTAAAGATTCAGCCTGAAATTTTGCAGAAATTAGACGAAGAATTTATACCGTTTGATTATCAAGATTATGCAGATGAAGATTTTTCTGAACAGTTTGCTACGCATCCAAAATTCAAACAGTGGTTCAATATCAATACCAATGCTCACAAAGTGAAGGGCTACCGTATTGTAACGATTTCGTTGAAGCGTACAGGTATTGCACCGGGTGACGTGACCACGGAAGAAATGAATTTGATTGCAGATCTTGCAGACAAATACACCTTTGGTGAATTGCGGACCACGCATGAGCAAAATATTTCTTTGGTCGATGTGCCTCAGAAAGATTTGTTTGAGCTTTGGACTATTCTTGAGAAAAACAATCTAGCACGTGCGCACATTGGTTTCTTAACAGATATTATCTGCTGCCCAGGCGGTGACTTCTGTTCATTGGCAAATGCAAAATCAATTCCTATTTCTGAAGCGATTTCACGTCGTTTTGATGACTTAGATACCATTTATAACCTCGGCAAACTGGATCTGAATATTTCAGGTTGTATGAATGCATGTGGTCATCACCATGTGGGCAACATTGGTATTTTAGGTGTAGACAAAAAAGGTGCTGAGTTCTACCAAATCACTTTGGGTGGTAATGCAGACCATGATGCTTCGATTGGCGATATCTTAGGCCCATCATTTGCAGCTGAAGTGGTACCAGACATCGTTGAAGAAATTTTAAATACCTATCTTGACCTTCGAAATGAGGGTGAAGAATTCATTGAAACTTATCGCCGTGTGGGCATCCAACCCTTTAAGGAGCGTGCATATGCTTAATACAGCACTACAAGTCCTCTCTAAAGATGGCACGATTGCCGACAACACTTACCAAGTGATTGGTGAAGATGGTGTTTTACCACAAGGTGATGTGGTTTTAACGGTTGAGCAGTTAGATCAATTGGCTCAAGTTTCGGGTAAAAAAGCACTACTGGTGACAGTCGATGCTTCACCTGAAACGCATGAGTTCCCTTTAGATCAGCTAGATGCCATATTTATTGATTTTGCTGGTTTTAACGATGGTCGTGGCTATTCATTTGCAGCGCTATTACGCCGTCAAGGTTTCCAAGGCGAACTACGCGCAACAGGTGATGTGTTTAAAGATGTCTTGAACTACATGAAACGTTCAGGCTTTGATACCTTTGTTGTTAAAGAAGGCAAAGACATTCTTGAAGCAGCAGCGGGTTTAAATGATTTTAGAAATCCGTATCAAGCATCAACAGCCGTTGCTCAAGCCAGTTATCAAACAGGCGCTTAAATTTTTAGGCAAGCATTGAAAAGCTGGACTTTAGTCCAGCTTTTTTGTATTTATACGCAGCATTTTTGATGAACAAATTGAAGAAAAAAAGCAGGAAAATTTGACATGATGGCACTCTTTGCAAAGATTAATCCTGGTGTTATTTGGCTACTCATCGCTATTGCTACAGATGTGCTTTCGACTTTTTACTCTGCAAAAGGCAATGGCTTGGTCAATAAATTGGATCAAGGCATTGCGCTAGTGCTGTACATGATTTCTTTTGCATGCGCTGCCTATGCTTTAAAATTTATGCAAGCAGGCATTTTATATGTGCTGTGGTCTGGTATTGGTGTCATCGCCACAGCACTACTGGCCAAGACATTTTTAGGACAAAATATAGATCTGGCAGGATGGGTTGGTATCGGTTTTATTACCGTGGGGCTCACTATTATTGCGCAATTCTCAAATATTGATGTCTGATAATCGACAGTGAATGACAGCTATTTCATAATTTGTTATAAAAATAAAATTCTTTCATTAAAAAATAAAATGTTAAACTTTTTAAAAAAG
>NZ_BKFU01000039.1:0-35402 GCF_008980265.1 Acinetobacter sp. TUM15064
GCCAATGGGCCATTGTTGCTTCAATCTTCATGATGGCAACCTCCGCAATGGGGCCCGGTTTTCTCACTCAAACCGCGGTCTTTACTGTGAAATTGGGTGCGGCGTTTGGCTTTGCCATTCTCGTGTCTATTTTGATTGATTATGTGGTTCAACAAAACATTTGGCGTGTCGTCACGCTGACGCAAATGCGTGCCTCGGATATTGCCAATAAAGCCTTGCCGGGTAGTGGTTACTTACTTGCTTTTTTGGTCATTTTGGGTGGGTTCTTCTTCAGTATTGGTAATATTGCAGGCGCGGCTTTAGGTCTCAATGCCTTATTTGGATTAGACACCAAATGGGGTGGCATTTTAAGTGGTGCTTTGGCCATTTTAATTTTTGCTTCAAGAAAAGCTACGCTAGCCATGGATAAAAGCATGATCGTTTTGGGGTTGCTCAAAATCATCTTGATTATCATTGTTGCTGTCATTGTGATGCCACCTGTGGGCCAAGCTGTTCATCAAACGTTTGCACCTGACCAGATTGATTTTGCCATTATCACCACGATTGTCGGTGGAACGGTTGGCGGCTATATCTGTTATGCAGGCGCCCATCGTTTACTGGATAAAGGCGCGGTTGGCCCTGAAAATATTGATGAAGTCGCAAGAGCTGCGACCAAAGGTATTGTGGTTGTAGGCATCATGCGCTATGTGCTGTTTTTAGCTTTTTTGGGCGTGGTGGTCAGTGGTGCAACGATTGATTTAGCCAGCCATGATGCCAATCCAGCAGCACAAGCTTTTCAATATGCCGCAGGAACTTTTGGTTATAAACTATTTGGTTTGATTTTCTGGGCAGCAGGGATCAGTAGTACCATTGGCGCCGCTTATACTTCGGTTTCATTCTTTACTGCATTTAAGAAAAATCTTAGTCCAAAACAAACCAATTACACCACCATTACATTTATCGCTTTAGCGTTATTGTTGTATGTGGTACTGGGCGCGACACCTGCTGGATTATTGATCTTCGTTGGTGGCTTTAATGGTTTGGTATTGCCAATCGGTTTAACGATTTTTGTTTATGTAGCTGCTTGCCGTAAAGATATGATGGGGAATTATAACTATCCAAAATGGTTACTTATTTTGGGTGTACTCACATGTATGTTGACATGGTGGATGGGCTATATGTCCTTTACCACAGTCTTTAATTATTTAACCAAACTTTAAGCCAGACGACGGTGAAGTGATAAAGGAATTGAGCCATGTTTGTAGATTTAAATAGTGACTTAGGTGAAAGTTTTGGTTCGTGGAAAATGGGCAATGATGACCAAATTCTACCCGTGGTGACAAGTGCCAATATTGCATGTGGCTTTCATGCAGGAGATCCGCTGGGGATTTTAAAAACACTGCGTAAGGCGGTTGAATTGAATGTCACGATTGGCGCGCATGTATCTTATCCAGACCTCGTCGGTTTTGGTCGCCGTAATATGGATGTGTCACGTGATGAGCTGATTGCCGATGTGTTGTATCAAATTTCCGCACTGGATGGTTTAGCCAAAGTGGCTGGTTCTCACGTGCAATATGTGAAACCCCATGGTGCCCTGTATAACACCATTGCACACGATCAAGTTCAGGCCGCTGCAGTGATTGATGCCATCAAAATGTATAACCCAGAACTGGTTTTGGTGGCACTGGCAGGTTCCCACTTGGTTGAGCAAGCACGTGCAGCAGGCTTAAAGGTTGTCTCTGAGGCATTCGCAGATCGTGCTTATAACAGCGATGGCTCATTGGTTTCACGTCGTTTGGATGGGGCTGTTTTACATGATTCGGCCTTTGTGGCACGCCGTGTGGTGTCTATGTTGAAAAATGGCGGGGTTGAGTCGATTGATGGTGTATTTACCCCTATTCAAGCGGACACGATTTGCTTACATGGTGACACCGCAGGTGCTTTAGAG
Organism: Acinetobacter sp. TUM15064; assembly: GCF_008980265.1. Taxonomy (NCBI): domain Bacteria; kingdom Pseudomonadati; phylum Pseudomonadota; class Gammaproteobacteria; order Moraxellales; family Moraxellaceae; genus Acinetobacter; species Acinetobacter sp. TUM15064. The sequence goes on from NZ_BKFU01000039.1 coordinate 1,928, forward strand.
ATGTCGGCTGCGATTAAAGCTGAACTGTTAAATCATCATATTGAAATTCGTCCCTTTGTCTTAAAGCATGAGGAAGTAAGCAATGTATAAGGATATCCGAGTTGATTCAACGCAGCTTGAAGCCGCTTTAGCTGCGCGTTTAAAAATTCGTGCAGGCTTTGACAAACCAACGGCGGGTATGGCTGCGGGCATGACGCAGGTCAATATGATTTCGGTGCCTAAAGATTGGGCTTATGATTTTCTACTGTATGCACATCGCAATCCGCAAAGCTGTCCTGTTTTAGACGTGCTAGAGGAAGGTGTTTATGCCACAAGACTGGCGGAGAACTCAGATATACGCACCGATTTTCCACGTTATCGTATTTGGAAAGAGGGTGAAATGGTGGATGAAGTCACGGATGCGAGTGACATTTATCATGCGCATCCTGACTTGGTGACCTTTCTAATTGGCTGTAGTTTTTCCTTTGAAACAGCACTGCAAGAGGCGGGCATTGAAGTTCGTCATATCCATGATCAGACCAATGTACCGATGTATTTGAGTAATATTCAGTGTCAGCCTGCGGGTCGTATTTCGGGCAATATGGTGGTTTCTATGCGCCCAATTCCATCCCATCAAATCGCGGATGCCGTCAAAATTACAGCACGGATGCCAAGTGTGCATGGCGCACCTGTACATATTGGACATCCTGAAGGTTTAGGCATTCGTAATGTGAATCAGCCAGACTTTGGTGATGCTTCACGTATTGAGGCTGGGGAAATTCCTGTGTTTTGGGCTTGTGGTGTCACCCCACAAGCAGCCGTAATGAATTCGAAAATTCCTTTTGCCATTAGCCATGCACCTGGTCATATGTTTATTACCGACATTCCTGATCGTGCATGGATAGGTTAAGCGGTACTAAAGAACAATTAAAAGGATAGGCATATGCGTTTTTTATCGGTAAACGCGGATTGTTTTCTTATAGAGCTTGCCAGCCTAGAGGAAACATTGGCGTTGTACAATAAATTGCACACGATGCAATTGAATGGAATTAAAGACTTAGTCCCTGCTGCAAAAACAATTTTAGTGTTTTTTAATGAAATCGAAACCAACTTTAAAACACTGGTTGCTTCGATTCAGACTGTAAAAATTGGTTCAGACATTGAGCGTGATGTGCAAGAGCTGATTATTCCTATTCGTTATGCGGGCGAAGATCTTGCTCAAGTTGCAGAGTTACAAGGGCTTTCAATTGTCGATGTTATCTTGAAGCATCGTCAAAGTGTTTGGAATGTAGCTTTTATTGGCTTTGCGCCAGGCTTTGCTTATATGAGCAGTTCCGATCGACCTTTTACAGATATTCCTCGTTTAGCCGTACCACGTAAAAAAATACCGTCGGGTTCTTTGGGACTGGCAGGACAATATTCAGGGATTTACCCGAAAGATAGTCCAGGAGGCTGGCAGCTGATCGGTACGACTGCTGAAAAAATGTGGGATTTGGAACGTAAAAATCCAGCGCTACTGTTACCGGGGATGACGGTACATTTTGAAGATGTCACACATCAACCGACCACGGTTAGCGTAGCACAGCAAGTCACTCGTACAGTTGAGCCGAAACAATCCATGCCTTTGTTTACGGTAACTGCACCAAGTTTACAGATGTTGATTCAAGATGAAGGACGTTTTAATCAGACCAATATTGGGGTTGGTGTTGCAGGGGCGATGGATGTATCGGCAATGCACAGCGCAAATCGAATTGTCGGTAACCCAACTCCGACGCCTGTAATTGAAGTTTTAAATGGTGGTTTGAAAGCCAAAATGCATCAGTCTGCAGTTATTGCGGTTACGGGAGCAATTTCAAACATCCACGTGAAATTTAGTGATGGCCAAAAGACTGACTTTGACAGCTATCAAGCGATTGCCCTTGATGAAGGTGATGAATTTCAGATTCAAGCACCGACGGCAGGGCTAAGAAATTATCTGGCGATTCGTGGTGGTATCGACGTACAGCCTGTGCTGAATAGCACCTCATTTGATAGTTTGGCTGTATTAGGGCCAGAACCTCTAAAAATGGGGGATACGGTTTATCACGGACAGGTTGAAGTTTCAAATATTAGTGTCACCGAAGTTGCGAAGTTGCACTTGCCTAAAGTTGGCGATGTAGTAGAGCTCGACATTGTGATGGGACCGCGAACGGATTGGTTCGAAGTAGAGAGCATTGAGCGCTTATGTCAGCAAGCTTGGCTTGTGACCAATGAAAGTAATAGGGTTGGGCTGAGGCTTTCAGGTGAGCAGCCGTTGCAGCGCAAAATTACCCATGAGTTGGAAAGTGAGGGAACTTGTATTGGTGCTTTACAGATTCCACCTAGTGGACAACCTGTACTGTTTATGAATGACCATCCTTTAACTGGTGGCTACCCCGTCATTGCTTCTGTGGCGAAGCACCATTGGGACCTAGTGGCGCAGATTCCAGCAGGTTGCCAAATCAAATTTAAAAAAATGACCGAATTTACAGATTTTGAGAATAAATGATGACGACTGAAAAATTATTAATTGCAAACCGTGGTGAAATTGCCGTTCGTATTATTCATGCTTGCCGTGATATGGGTATTAGCTCAGTTGCTTTATATGCCGATGACGATATAGATAGTATGCATGTCGAACTGGCGGATGAAGCATGGGGTTTGGCAGGTGCAACTGCACGTGAAACCTATTTAAATATTCCAGCCATTATTGATGTTGCTAAAAAATCCAAAGCAACCATGGTTCATCCGGGTTATGGTTTTTTATCTGAACGTGCTGAATTTGCACAGGCAGTGATTGATGCAGGCTTAAAGTGGGTCGGACCATCGCCAAGTGCCATTGAAAAGTTGGGTGATAAAATTGAAGCACGTAAAATCGCCGCTTCAGTGGGCGCACCTTTAGTTCAAGGCACACAAGACCCCTTAAATACTGCTGATGAAGCCCTCGAGTTTGCAAAGCAGTTTGGTTTACCCATTGCGATTAAAGCCGCATTTGGCGGTGGTGGTCGAGGTTTAAAAGTCGTTTGGAAACTGGAAGATGTAAAAGAGCTGTATGATTCGGCTGTACGTGAAGCACAAGCTGCTTTTGGGCGTGGTGAATGTTTTGTTGAGCAATACTTGGATCAACCACGCCATGTTGAAGCACAAGTGATTGCCGATCAACATGGCAATGTTGTGGTTTTAGGCACACGTGATTGTTCGCTACAGCGTCGTAATCAAAAACTGATTGAAGAAGCGCCAGCGCCTTTTATCAGCGATGCGATATATCAAGAAATTTTAACTTCGGCTAAAAATATCTGTCAGGCAGCCAACTATGTCGGTGCGGGTACAGTTGAATATTTGCTGAGCCGTGATGGAAAGCTTTCATTTTTAGAGGTGAATACCCGCTTGCAGGTGGAACATCCTGTTACTGAAGAAACGGCCAAAGTCGATTTGGTGGTTGAGCAAATTCGCGTGGCTCAAGGTCATGAACTTTCAATCAAAGAAACCCCGAAAGTGCAGGGGCATGCCATTGAGTTTCGTATCAATGCTGAAGACCCTGCTCGTGGCTTCATCCCTGCATTTGGTGTATTGAGTTTATTTGAAGCACCGTTTGGTCAGGGCGTACGCGTAGACACAGGTGTTCGTACAGGCTCTTTGGTATCGAGTCATTTTGATTCGCTTATGGCAAAACTGATTATCACAGGTCCAACACGTGAGGTTACTATTGCTCGTGCAAAACGTGCGCTTAAGCAATTTAAAATTGAAGGGGTTGCGTCGGTTTTAGACTTTCACCGTGCTGTATTAAATGAAGCTGATTTTGCCGACACATTTAATGTCCATACTCGTTGGATTGAAAATGATTTTAAGCAAGACTTAAAACCAACGAAACGCAGTATTCCGAATCATCAACAACCGATGTTACTCAGCTATATTGAAATTGATGGAAAATTACATCGTGTAGGCTTACCAGCGGGCATGTTTGCACAAAACTCTACCATCACTGCTCAAGACCAACCAGCTACAGAAACAGCCATGCGTGCTGAACATTTACTTGCACCGATCAATGGCGTGATTAGCACTTGGAAAATAGAAAACGGGGAGCAGGTCGCAGAGGGGCAAGTGGTTGCGATTATGGAAGCCATGAAAATGGAAGTCCCGGTACTTGCGCATCAAAGCGGAGTGATTCAATTGACGGTTCAGCAAGGAGCAACTTGTCACGCAGAGCAGATCATTGGCTCAATTTGCTAAAAATTTAATCATCTGAATGAACCTGATGCAGCAACTGGCTAAGTCAGGTTTTTCGTTTGGACATTTTTAAAAATGAGTGAAAGTGGCTTTGTTGCACAAAACTATTTTTGAAGGCTTATTTAAACAATATAATTTCCGAATCAAAAAGCTAGCACCTAAAATTTATCTCACAACTAATTGGCCCTCGTACAACCAAGCACTAATAAATAGAGGGAATATCTCTATTTGGTTTGATCCTACGACTCAATGGTACGCTCAACCACAGCCTAAACATGGACGAAATCAAACCTATTTTGATGCAGCGATTCAATGTTATCTGATGATCAAATCCCTATTTCGACTCTCTTTACGCATGGTTACAGGTTTTGTTCAAAGCCTAATTAAACTTGCCAGATTAGATTGGACAGCGCCAGACTACACGAAGCTTTGCATAAGGCGAAAACATATTGATATTGCGATTAACTACCAAAAATGTAGCATTGAGATACATCTACTCGTAGATTTAACTGGTTTAAAGTTTTTGGGTGAAGGTGAATGGAAACGAAAGAAGCATCAGCCTGAATATCGTCGACAATGGCGTAAACTCTATATTGGTATAGATGCTGAAACACTGTAAATACGGACAGTTCAGCTTACAACGAATAATGTCAGTGATTCACAGGTACTCGATGATTTACTTGGTCAGATTCCACTTGATGAACGAATAGACTCTGTCTATACCGATGGAGCTTATGACACAAAAAGATGCAGTCAAGTCATTGTGGATCGACAAACGCATGCGGTGATTCCATCAAGAAAGTGGGATCCATAGAGGGGAATGAGTTATTAAAAAAGTTAAGCGTCTAGGGGAGCCCTTTGGAAAAAGTGGTCTGGATATCATCGGCGAAGTTGGGTGAAACTAAGATGTATTGCATCAAGTTATTAGGCGATAAACTCAGTAAGTACTAGGAATTGTGACAGTCAAATCAACGAGATTCGTGCACGTGTGGCAGTCTTAAATAAATTTACTGAATTAGGCCGACCTCACACTTAAGTTGTACCTTAAAGTTGATGTAGATTAATGATCTTTTGCTACAACATCAGTGACATATCTTTCGCCATAGTCTTTGAAAAAAATTGATTCTGTTTGTAGTGCATTTTCTTCTTTTTAGGGGATATGCCTTTTGATATTCCTAGAGACTAATTCGAGAATTTTTTTTCTTGATACTTTTTGAGACTAAAAAATATAGCACTGGTCAGAATTGTTTAGATACCATTGGATAATAATATAGCATTAAATATCATGTATTTAATGCTATAAAATTATTTTAAAGACGAGTTAGGATAATATGGTTTATTTAATTTATTTTCTTAAATAAGAAGTCGTTGATCTTATGGCCTTCTTCGAGTCCGCGACGTTCAAATTTAGTTTGTGGACGCCAGTCTGGACGCGGGTAGCTGTTGCCTTTACCAGCCATATTTTCAAGATTTGGACGGTTATCAAGTACATCAATCATCCACTCTGCATACGGTTCCCAGTCTGTCGCTGCGTGGAATGTTCCACCCATTTCCAACTTTTGCTCAACCAGTGGCATACGGTCATGGGAAACGAAACGACGTTTAAAATGGCGTTTTTTCTGCCATGGGTCTGGGAAGTAGAGTTGCACAGCGTTGATGCTGTTGTCTGGCATTTCACGTAAGACTTGAATGGCATCTGCATCTAACAGACGAAGATTGGTTAAACCTGCAATTCCAGCTTCATACACACATTGTGCGATCCCCGGAACATGCACTTCAATGCCGACATAGTTACGTTCAGGGTTGGCTTGCGCCATCAAGACCAATGAACGTCCCATACCAAAGCCAATTTCAACTGTGAGCGGGCGTTCTGGATGTTCAAACTGTTGGCGTAAGTCACCTACAGGGTATTCCAAAATCATGTGACCATATTGTTCAAGCGCAGTGCGTTGCGAGGTGTTCAGCGGAGATGAACGACGCATAAATGTCACAATTTCGCGGTGTTCATTTAAGTTGTCTAACTCGACGACTTGCTGGTCTAATTGATCATTCGTCATAATTTTGGCAGATGTTGAAATTCGAAAGCGGTATTGTAAGTCCTGAGCAGGACAAGTCAAATTTTTTACTCAGAATTTATCAAATTCAGCACGCTCTATTTTGATTAGCCTAAAAACTGTCATCATTTATTAATCATGATGTAACGAATAAAAATTAACCTGCCATACGATTTAACCAACTGATAAAAAATGATGAAAAATTTTAAGCCACAGATATTAAGCATGAGCCTGATTTTGGCAGGTTGTTCTTTTCCCGCGTATGCACAACTATTATTTAGTCAGTATGTAGATGGCACTTCAAATAAGAAAGGATTAGAAATTTATAATCCAGATCCGACGATGGTCAATTTGGCAGAATATCAGATTAAACAGTTCGCAAATGGCAGTACCAATGCAAATTTGACAGTGAGTTTGTCTGGGCAATTGGCAGCAAAGGGGTATTATCTGGTCGGGCATTCTGCTTTAAAAGAAGCGCTGGGCGATGCGGTACAACAGCAGGCGAACTTAGCTTTCAATGGTGATGATGCTTTGGTGCTTTATCATAATGGCATTGCGATTGACCGCTTTGGCACAGTGGGTGAAAGACCAAGTACTGGATGGGGTAGTGTTGCAACAGCGAATAGTTTTAAACGCACACTATTAAGTAATCATGTTTCCAGTGCAGGGATTGACGTTACCGCACCGTTTGATTTGGCATCGGCATGGGAAAAATGGTCAGACCGAAATGCGTTTTCCAGCTATCTTGCTGGAAATACAGTGGCACCACCATTGAACACCCTGAGCTGTAGTACGACAGCGACCCCAATTGCGACATTGCAAAGTGCAGCGCAAGATGTGGAATATGTAGTGAAAGGCGTAATCACGGCTGATTATCGTTATAACAATGGTTTCTCAGGTTTCTTTATCCAAACCCCAGATGCTCAAGCCCAAGCCAATACCAGCAACGCGGTGTTTGTCTATGTTCCCTCTTCAAGTAGCGTGACAGGTGGGCAAGTCGGGCAGGAAGTCATTTTCAAAGGCAAACTGAAAACCTATCAAAACCAACTGCAGCTTCAAGATTTAAGTAGCGATATTAACGTATGTAATCCTTCGGCGAGTGACTTGGTTAAGCCAATGGCGATCAATTTGCCCTTTGATAATTTGACTGAAGTGTCAGGCCACGCACCAAAACGTTATCAGGGTATGTTGGTCAATATTCCTCAAACTCTAACGGTCAGTGAAAACTATGACTATGGGCGTTATGGTCAGTTGGCTTTAAGCCCTGCGCGTTTATATATTCCAACCAATTTATATCCTGCCAACTCAACGGAAGCCAAAGCGCTTGCACAACAAAATTTACGTTCTAAACTGATTTTGGATGATGGTTACAACAATCAGAACAGAACGCCGTGGTTGCCAACTTCCTTTAGTGCTAAAAACACCCTACGTACAGGTGCACAACTGCAAAATGTACAAGGCATTTTAGAATATCGTTATAACCAATGGCGAATTCAACCTGTGCTTAATGCAACAACACCGCAAGTCTTAGACGCGCCAAACCCACGTACGAGCGTTCCTGCGAAAGTCACACAGCAAATTCGTGTTGCAGCATTTAATGTACTGAATTATGACAATGGTTTGGCGCAAGGTTTTCCGACGGAACGTGGTGCAAGTTCTGAGGCTGAGTTTAAAAAGCAACATCAGAAAATTGTCAGTGCATTAAAAGCGATTGATGCAGATGTTTATGGTCTGATGGAAATTGCCAACAATGGTTATGGCGAGCGTAGTGCAGTTGCATATTTAGCCCAAGCGCTAGGGAGCGATTGGAAATATGTAACACCTCCAAATGCTGACAAACTCGGAACCGATGCGATTGCTGTTGCTATTATTTATAATGCTAAGCGGGTCAAACCAATCAATGTCGCAGCGGTCTTTGATGATCAGAGTCAGAAAAATCGTGTCACGATGGCACAAACCTTTCAAGCCCTATCAGGTGGGAAAACTTTTACAGTTATTCCCAACCATTTGAAGTCTAAAGGTAGCTGTCCAGATGATAAAACTTCGATAGAGGCAGATCAGGGCGATGGTCAAGGCTGCTGGAATCCAACCCGCGTAAAAGCGGTGCAAGCGTTAATGCAATGGGTCGCAAAAAATCCAACGCAGGTGAGTAAACCAAATGTCTTACTGTTGGGGGATATGAATAGTTATGCCAAAGAAGACCCAATTTTGGCGCTTGAACAAGCCAACTATAAAGTCTTGTTGAATGATGAAAAAATTGGTCAGGGGAAAGCAGCTTATAGCTATGTCTTCGGTGTAGCCAGTAATGCTCAAGGTTATGGTGGCGCAGGCAATTTAGACCATGCGATTGCCGATTCAACACTTTATCCTTTGGTGAAAAAAGCATTTGCATGGCATATCAATGCGGATGAACCGACGGCACTGGACTATAACGAAGAATATAAAACTGAGGAGCAAATTGCTGCATTCTATGCAGACGATGCTTACCGCTCTTCTGACCATGATCCTGTGATTGTGGATTTAGACTTAAACGATGCAGTGGCTAATGAGGATGATAAAACCAGTGCGGGAAGTACAGGGCTGTGGTCTGCATTAGGGTTAATTGGTTTGGCCTTATATGGCAGTCTAAGACGTCGTAAGAATCAGCCTTAACTCTCTTTATGGATAATAAAAGGGCGTTATCGCCCTTTTATTATTATCTAGGGTTTCAGTTTTATGAGCTGATGCGGTCAATGAGGGTGCTGCTGGCTTCATTTAAGCCTAACACCTCGACCACTACACTGCGGGCTGCAAACTTTTCAACCACAGCATTTAACATTTGGACTGAAGTCATATCCCAAATATGTGCATGGCTGAGTTCAATTTCAACCTTCTGAATATGTTCGTTAAAGTCAAAAAACTGAAAGAATTTCTCTGAGCTGCTAAAGAAAATTTGACCGCTCACTACATAGCGACGGGTATGGTTATGCAGTTCAGATTGAACATGGACTGTACTTTCCAGTTTGTTGATGAAAAATAATGCGGACAGTAAAACTCCGACAAAGACACCCAAGGCAAGATTGTGTGTGGCTAAGACAATGATCACGACACTCAACATCACCATATTACTTTGTAACGGGTGTTTAGCGATGTTTTTAACCGAGTCCCATTGAAAGGTTGTAAATGCCACCATGATCATAATGGCAACCAACGCCGCCATTGGAATATAAGACAGCCAGTCTTTAAAAAACACCACCAAACACAGTAAAAACACACCAGCCACTAAGGTTGAAAGTCGAGTACGTGCACCTGAGCTGACATTAATCATAGACTGTCCAATCATGGCACAACCTGCCATACCGCCCATAAAACCGCTCACAATATTTGCCATACCTTGTCCGCGACATTCTTGATGACGGTCACCTTCAGTGCCTGTGACTTCATTCACTACTGTGGTGGTCATCATGCTTTCAAGCAAACCGACGGTCGCTAATGTGATGGCGTAAGGAAAGACAATTTGTAGCGTTTCAAAGGTCAGTGGAATATCAGGCAGTAAAAAAATAGGTAAAGTATCGGGGAAATGACCTAAGTCACTGACCATACGCATATCCGTGCCGAAAAACAGCGCCAAAGCGGTCAGGACAAGAATACAAATAAGCGGTGAGGGAATGGTTTTCCCCACTTTAGGCAGATAGGGAAACAGATAAATCACAGCGAGGCCAAGTGCAACAAATGCATAGCCCCAGTGATTCATTTGGCTGAGTTCTGGAAGCTGTGCCATGAAGATTAAAATTGCCAGTGCATTTAAAAAACCATACACCACTGACTGCGACACAAAACGCATCAGTTTGGCGACTTTAAAATAACCCGCAATGATCTGAATGACACCAGTGAGTATAGTTGCCGCCAGTAAATACTGTAGGCCATGCTCTTTGACCAGCGTGATCATGAGTAGAGCCATCGCGCCTGTAGCAGCTGAAATCATGGCTGGACGACCGCCAAAAAAAGCAATGCTCACTGCGATACAAAAGGAGGCATACAGTCCGACTTGAGGGTCTACACCTGCAATTGCTGAAAAAGCAATAGATTCAGGAATTAGAGCAAGTCCTACCACTAAACCAGCAAGAACATCGGTACGAATGTTAGAAAACCATTCATCTTTTTTAAGGCTAATCACAGATCAAATTCATTTTAGGGTCAAGGGGGCTATGTTAAAACAACTCTGTTGCAAATTGCAGTGTTGTTGTACTTGAAAAAAAATGTGAATTAGACAATATTCAATAGGCGAACGAATGATTTTTCGTTTACGCTTTTTTGCAATTTACAGGTTTTGATCACTTGAAAGTTTGTTAGAAGCCATTTAAAACAGAGAATAGAGTTATAACAAGGATCAGATATGAAGCTTTATTATGCACCGGGTGCGTGCTCGCTTGCGGCGCACATTATCCTCAATGAAATTAATGTTGACTTTGATTTAGTCCGAGTAGATTTAAAAACACATAAAACAGAAAAAGGTGCTGATTATTACGAAATTAATCCAAAAGGATATGTACCCGCTTTAGAAATTAATCCAGGTTTGATTCTGACTGAAAATGTAGCCATTTTGCCATTTTTAGCACAACATGATCCAAAACAAGATCTTATTCCGCCATCAGGCTTAGGGCGTGCCAAAGTTTTAGAATGGCTAGGTTATTTAAACTCTGAATTGCACGATGCTTATGCCGTTTTCTTCGGTGCGCCATTAGATGCCGCTGCCAAAGAAAAAGCCTATGCAGAGATTGATCGTTTACTTAGTTATATCGACAAACAAATTGGTGAGTCGGATCATGACTATTTGGTCGATGATAATTTTGGCCCTGCGGATGCATATTTATTTGTCCTTACCAATTGGTCAAATGGCATCGAACATGATTTATCACCGTATAAAAATATTATCTTTATCCGTAATAAAGTGGCTGAACGTCAGTCAGTACAAATTGCAATGCGAGATGAAGGTCTAATTCCTTAATTTTGATGCATTGAAGAAGCGCCGAAAGGCGCTTTTTTTGTACTTTAAAATTTATTGTTGATATTTAGTCAATAATATTTTGCAGATTCACTACTTTTTAGCGCTGAACAGAGTCTCTATAGTGCCTATATAGATTTTGGCTTTTAGGTTCTTCCAATGAAAAATATTTTATTAATTAACGGTGCAAAAACCTTTGCACACTCGAATGGCCAGTTAAACGATACCTTGACTGAACTTGCGCAAGAGGTATTGTCAGGTTTAGGGCATCAGGTTCAAGTGACCCGTGCCGATAGCGAATATGATGCAAAAGTTGAAGTGGAAAAATTTCTGTGGGCAGACACCGTGATTTACCAAATGCCGGGTTGGTGGATGGGTGCACCGTGGACTGTGAAAAAGTATATTGATGATGTCTTTACCGAAGGGCACGGTAGTCTGTATGCCAATGATGGTCGCTCACGTGCAGATGCTTCAAAAAAATATGGTTCAGGCGGTCTGATTCACGATAAAAACTATATGCTGTCGTTGACATGGAATGCACCGATGGATGCATTTAACGATACTGAACAATTTTTTCATGGGGTTGGGGTCGACGGGGTTTATTTACCTTTTCACAAAGCCAATCAGTTCTTAGGAATGCAAACCTTACCGACATTTATTGTGAATGATGTGATTAAAGCACCTGAAGTTGAAGCCTATATGGCGCAGTACCGTAACCATTTGACGCAAGTTTTTGCTTAATTCGGAGAGGCAACGATGTTAACTGTAATAGCTGAAATTATTTGTCATTCAGAGCAAGATTTTAAAACGGTTCTTGATTCATTCAACAACATTCGTGAGCAGGTCTTACAAGAGCCTGGTTGCCATCTCTATGACGTGCATATTGATCATCCTTCAGTTGAGAGTGCATTACAGACCAAAGTACCGTTTTCAATCATGATGTATGAAAAATGGGAAAGCATGCAGCATTTAGAAACACATATGCACAGTGTTAATATGCAGCAACATGCTCAAGCAACGGAAGGTGCAGTTGCTCAGGTGCAAATCCGTATTTCAGAAGCGCAATAAGCGATGCATATGAGTTTGATAAAGCTTTTCTTCGCTCTATCTATTTAAACTCAAGTGGTTCATTGAACTGAACCTGTTCGAGTTTCAATGCGTAGCGCTGTTTGAGTGTTGACCATTGAACTTTGACAGGTTGTGTAGTTTCAGCAAATTCATTTTCACCTGTCGTATTTTTTACTTTGCTTGTCATAAAGTTAATACTTTGTGCCGTGATGTCGCCCGATGCACGGTGGAAATCATCGACATCATAACCAATCAGTTTAAATGCACGGTCTTGGTATCGAAAGGTATACGTGTGATTGGTCACATACCATGAACCACAGCTTAACCAGTAGTGCAGATGAACTTTGAGCACGCCTTTTTGAATGCTTAACGCTTCAGTCTCACCGAGTGGATCTGCGAGGCAAGGGGACTCTAGGTCGCCTTCCGTCGGCAAAGTAGTATTAGTCGCTGCAAGTTGATAACCCTGAGTCTGCTTCAATAAAACCAAAAGCTTTCGTTCATTGATATTGAGGAGATCACTGCCTAAGCGATCATTTTTAACGATATGTTCAGGATTAGTATCTTCAATAATCAGGGCAATGTCCGCTTGACCATCTTGGTTTAAATCGCCTTGGACTTTTTCTAGAACCTTCCAGTTTTTTGGCACAAAAGCTTGGTAGCTCGTTTTGAGAGTCGGTTTTGCCTCTGCTTTGGCCCAAGCATTGCTTGCGAGTGTTATGAAAAATAGGGCATTGACTATGAGTGTTGGTCTGATCCATTTTTGTGTGGACATCGTTTCCTCTCATTTTTATATGGTTATAGATGTTTGAAGATGGATATTGTTGAGTGTATCAAAGAGTAGGGCGGAATGTCCCTACAAGCTAAGTCAGCATAAAATACTGACTTATGTTGAAATAAATAAAAAAGGACTCCGAAGAATCCTTTTTGATTGCTTAACACGGATCAAGAGATTATTTAAAGAAATAACCTGTTTCTGGTGAGCTTGCATTCGCCATACGTTTGCGAGGCATACGACCTGCGAGGAACGCTTCTCGACCCGCTTCAACAGCTTTTTTCATTGCAGAAGCCATTAAAATTGGATGTTGAGCGGCAGCAATCGCGGTATTCATCAATACGCCATCACAGCCAAGTTCCATGGCAATGGCTGCATCGCTTGCAGTTCCCACACCTGCATCCACCAACACAGGCACTTTGGCATTTTCTTTAATGATAGAAATCGTGTGTGGATTTAAAATCCCTAGACCCGAACCAATCAAACTGCCTAAAGGCATGATGGCAACACAGCCCATGCTTTCAAGCTCTTGCGCCACAATAGGGTCATCCGATGTATAGACCATGATTTCAAAACCATCGTCAATCAAGGTACGTGCCGCTTTCAATGTTTCGGTAATGTTTGGATACAGCGTTTTTTCATCGCCCAATACTTCAAGCTTGACCAAGTTATGACCGTCTAATAACTCACGCGCTAACATACAGGTACGCACGGCACTATTGGCATCAAAACAGCCTGCTGTATTCGGGAGAATCGTGTATTTTTCAGGTGGGACCACGGACAATAGGTTTGGTTGATCGGGATGCTGACCAATATTGACGCGACGAATTGCAACAGTCACGATTTCTGCGCCACTGGCTTGAATGGCCAAATCGGTTTCTTGCAGGTCCTTATATTTACCTGTGCCCACCAGTAGACGAGATTGAAATGATCTAGAACCAATGATGAGAGGGCTGTCTTGCATGTGAACTCCGTATTAACCGCCACCGACGGCATGAATAATTTCAATTCGATCCATTGCACAAATTGGGGTGTGTTCCAATTTACTTTTACTAATAATGTTTTCATTTTGCTCAACAGCAAAACGTTTGCCTTCAAGTGCAAAGGTTTGCACCAGCTCAAGCAAGGTTTTACATTCGGTATGCTGTAGTTCGCCGTTTAAATAAATCTGCATTGTGCTCATCTCTAGTTGTTTACTTGGCATATTTCATGGCATTCCATGCCAGAACCAACCAACCTGCAATCATCAATGCGCCACCAATCGGGGTAATTGCACCTAGGCCACGCGGTAAGCCCAATGCCATGACATACAGGGAACCACAGAAAAAGAAGATGCCGACTTGGATCAGTAAAAAGCTGGTTTTGATGGGAAGTTGCGGGATGACTTTGGCCAAAATGCCAAGCGCCAGTAAACCAAGCGCATGATAAAAAAAATAATCAGTTGCCGTTTGCCACCAAGCCAATTGAGCTTCAGTAGCACGTGCTTTGAGACCATGTGCGCCAAAGGCACCTAATATAACGGCAAACGCTAAATTTAGCGCTGAAATCGCAATCCACATAGGCAATGCTTTACTTATATCACTGTGCGCAACAAAGTAGCATATTTTGAAGACAGGTTAAAAGACAAAAAGCCTCATTTATTTACAAAAAAGAAAAGGGCATTTCGCCCTTTTCTATATCTATATCAACTTAGTTCGATGACATTGCCACTTTAATTTTTTCCATGGCATTTTTTTCTAACTGACGAATACGTTCTGCTGAAACATTATATTCAGCAGCCAGTTCGTGTAAGGTCGATTTTTCATCATCTAACCAACGACGCTGTAAAATATTTCGAGAACGGTCATCCAATTGCTCCATGGCATCATGCAGGGCATTGGTGCTTTGTTCTTCGTAGTCGTCCTCTTCTGCTAAACGAGCAGGATCATAACGGTTGTCTTCCAGATAGAGTGCAGGCGCAACGTGAGTTGATCCTTCATCGTCATCCTCCCCTTGAGCTTCAAATGCCGCATCATAGGCAGTCAAACGACCTTCCATTTCTAACACCTGTTCTGGTGTGACATTCAGATCATTTGCAATGGATTGAGCTTCTTGTAAAGTCAACTTCTTAGACGATTTTTTCAGACTACGTAAATTAAAAAACAGTTTACGCTGTGCCTTGGTGGTCGCAATTTTGACAATACGCCAGTTACGGATCACATATTCGTGAATTTCGGCTTTAATCCAGTGTACTGCAAAAGAGACCAAGCGTACGCCCATGTTCGGGTCGAAACGTTTAACGGCTTTCATTAAGCCCAAGTTACCTTCTTGAATAAGGTCACCTTGAGGTAAGCCATAGCCTGCATAACTGCGGGCAATATGAACCACAAAACGCAAATGCGACATGACTAGAAGTTTGGCTGCATCGAGGTCTTGGTCATAATAGTAGCGTTCAGCTAGCTCTTTTTCTTGTTCCGCTGTCAAAATCGGGATTTGGTTGACAGTACTAATATAAGCACCCAAGTTTACACCTGGTGCTGATAATGACAGGGGCATCAATTGATTGCTGCTGTCACTCATGTGTTCTCCTTAGGGATTTTCATTTTTACCCACTCATTGAGTTTTATCTTAATCCAAACTTCCAGCGAATAATGGAAAATTGGGTATAGAAATGTAAACTTTTATGCAAAATGTGAATACAGTTAGTGTAATCGAAAAGAATTAAGATTCAATGAAGTAGTGAAATTCATGCGCATTAATTTGTTTCAAAACGCAAGATAAATGATGGATTTCGCAATACCGTGTAACATCGGCTTGACTGTGTGGATCAGACGATTTTAGCAGCAAATGTTGATGAGTGCTCTTTTTGAGTGCGCGTTTAAGCAACAACAGAGGCATAGGGCAAGGTTGTCCCATTGCATCAATAATGTTGATATTTTGTTCAATATTACTCATATAGTTAGGCTAAGTTTTACAACATTTAGGCGGATAGAAATATTAGCAAATTCAGTGCCAAAACCCAACTATTTCATATTTTATAGGCCGATAGTCGCTATATCAAAAATTACAAATAACTAGTTAAAAAATATGCTGAATTAAAAAAGACGATTAATCAAAAAAAGGGTATGAATTGTTTTTAACCCATGTTAAGCTCGTCGCGTACTGGGATTTAATACAACTATAAATTGTTTTAACGCCTATTTTACAAATGGATGTAACCGGGATTTTGTTAATAGTTATACAGAATGATTACAAGCTTAGAAATAATAAATATTTTTAAACCTTGTTTGGTCTGCTGTTTGCAACACCGGGTGGTCCTTCTTTTAAATACAATGAGGATTAACTTATGACAGCTCGTGAACAAGGCGTAGTTAAATGGTTCAACGACACTAAAGGCTTCGGCTTTATTCAACGCAATGGCGGTGACGATGTATTCGTTCACTTCCGTGCTATCCAAGGCGACGGCCACCGTTCACTTCGTGACGGCCAACGCGTTGAATTCAGCGTTGTAAAAGGTCAAAAAGGCTTCCAAGCTGAAGAAGTACAACCTTTAGACTAATCGTCTGATAGTACTTAAAAACGCCCCAATGTAAATTGGGGCGTTTTTTGTTTATAATACGATTCGATTTTCGTGATTTTCCGTCAGAGCGCACATATATGTCATCAGGTTTTGAAACCTTAAATTTACATCCTCAACTGAAACAAGCCATTGATGCTTTAGGTTTTAAGGATATGACGCCTATTCAGCAAAAGGTTTTAAAATTCACTTTGGCAGGACATGATGCAATTGGTCGTGCACAAACAGGAACAGGGAAGACGGCTGCATTTTTAGTGAGCGTAATTAACGATTTGCTAAATAACCCGATTCAAGACCAACGTTATCGTGGTGAACCACGTGCTTTAATTTTGGCACCTACGCGAGAGCTTGCACTACAAATTGAAAGCGATGCCAAAGAACTCACGAAATTCTCCGATTTAAATGTCGTGACTTTGTTGGGTGGTGTTGATTTTGATAAACAAAAAGCACAACTTGATAAAAAACCAGTCGATATTATGGTTGCAACTCCTGGTCGTCTGATTGACTTTGTTGAGCAAAAAGAAGTCTGGCTCGACCAAATTGAGTTTTTGGTTATTGATGAAGCCGATCGCTTATTGGATATGGGCTTTATTCCTTCAGTCAAACGTATTGTCCGTTTCTCACCGCGCAAGGAACAACGTCAGACTTTGATGTTCTCTGCAACGTTTAGTTACGATGTTTTAAACCTTGCACAGCAATGGTTATTTGAACCTGTAACCGTTGAAATTGAGCCAGAAAAGAAAACCAATGCCGATGTTGAGCAACGTGTGTACATGGTCGCAAAATCTGATAAATATAAATTGCTACAAGACATTCTACGCGATGAGCCAATTGAAAAAGTTATGATTTTCGCCAATCGTCGTGATCAAGTGCGTAAGCTGTATGACAACTTAAAGCGTGATGGCTATAAAGTAGTGATGTTGTCTGGTGAAATTGCACAAGACAAACGTTTGAAAATGTTAGATCAATTTAAAAATGGTCAACATAATATTATGATTGCAACTGATGTTGCGGGTCGTGGTATCCATGTAGATGGTGTATCGCATGTGGTGAATTTCACTTTACCTGAACAGTCGGATGACTATGTACACCGTATTGGTCGTACAGGTCGCGCAGGTACGCGTGGTGTGAGTATCAGTTTCTTATCTGAAGATGATGCGTTCTATCTACCAGAAATTGAAAAAGCCATTGGGCAAAAACTTCCCTTGACACGTTTAGACGGCTATTGCTAATCGTTTGAAGTGATTGGTGTAAAAAAAACCGCTCAGATGAGCGGTTTTTTTTATGGCATCTTTATTTTGCTTTACAAGAAAAAGTCAGGACTGTTTGATAGTCACTGTCTTGGTTAATGCCTGAATTTGTACCCGAAATAGAGCCTAGTACAGATGCGGCTGCTTGAATCATTTTTCCAGTTTCGTCACTCACTACGCCTTTTAAAGCACCTTGATATTCAGTTTTTTCATCACTCACAATCGCCGTTGCTTTAGAACCGCAAGTTTTTGCTGCTGCTTCAATCGCGTTGTTTTTTGCAACCAATGCAGTTTTACCAATACCTGTAACTTCGTATTGATTATCTGCTTTTTGTATAGCGAGAGAGTTACTTGGCGTTGATGCACAAGCACTCAGAAGAAGTATCACAGCAGCTGTTCCAGCCATAACGATATTTTTTTTCATTTTCGTAGCCCAGTTGTGTTTAATAAATGAATGGTTGTATTTGAACATAGCTTTTAGAGTCTAAGGTGAAAGAAATGTACGAAAAATATGGTCTTTTCGATACATTTCTATAAGATTTTTGGATTTTAAAAATAAGTTTTGCTGAAAATGGGTATTTCATAACGAAGCGCTAGAGCAAACTTTTCAGAGTATGCTAATCTAAAACGTATTTTTTAATTTGAAAGATTAAGCACCCAATGACGGAACTCGAAGTAGATATCGTTCATCAAAATATGCATCAACGTCAATCGCTTGGACATTTAGTCGAACCTGCACCGAATGCGGAACAATTAGAACGGGCCTTTCAAGCTGCCTTGACTGCACCTGACCACCATCGTTTAAAACCGACTCGTTTTATTGTAATCGCTGAAGATCAGCGTGAGGCATTTGGTGAGCTTTTGTCACAAGCCTTGGCAGATTTAGGTGAAACGGAAGTGGCACAGTTGGATCGGGTCAAAAATCATCCTTTTCGTGCACCTTTATTGGTATTGGCTTTAACCAAGTTTCAACAACACCCGAAAGTCCCTTATTTTGAGCAGACTTTAAGTAGTGGTGCTGCGATTCAAAACTTTATTTTGTCATTACAGGCGCAAGGCTTTTCAAGTATGTGGCGTAGTGGAGCAGTGGTGGAATCGGAATATTTAAAAAAGGCTTTAGGCCTCACCGCAGATGATTTGATTTCAGGTATTTTATACATTGGTACAGCATTTAAAGCGATTCCTCCACGTGCTGAGATTCAAACCCAAGATTACGTAAGTTATTGGAATCAATAGTTCCGTTTTAGGATATAAAAATAATGTCAGAGTTAAAGTTTTCAGATTTGGTTGAACCTGTAGCAGTGAATCAAAAAACAGCACTACGTATTACGGTTTTGGGCGGTGGTAGTTTTGGTACTGCTATGGCAAATACGGCTGTTCGTAATGGTTGCGATACCATGATTTGGATTCGTGATGAAGCCGTTGCGGCGGATATCAATGCGACGCATGTGAATAAGCGCTATTTGCCTGATTTTAAATTGGAAGATGGTTTGCGTGCAGTTTCAAATATAGAAGAGGCGGTTCGTGATCGCGACATTATTTTAGTGGCGATTCCAAGTCATTCTTTTCGTGATGTCCTCAAACAAATCAAACCGTTTATTACTTCGCAAGCGGTGGTGTCTTTAACCAAAGGTATCGAAGCGAATACCTTTAGTTTTATGAGTGATATTATTCGTTCTGAGTTACCTGAAGTGCCTTATGGGGTATTGTCTGGTCCAAATTTGGCCAAGGAAATTGTCGCGGGGCAACCAGCCGGAACAGTGATTGCAAGCGAGTCCGAGCTAGTGCGATATGCAGTGCAACAAGCGTTACATAGTGCTTTATTTCGTGTTTTTGCTAGTGATGATGTGCATGGGGTCGAACTGGGCGGTGCGCTTAAAAATATTTATGCTGTTGCAATGGGTATGGCGGCAGCCTATAAAGTCGGTGAAAATACCAAGAGTATGATTTTGACACGTGCTTTAGCTGAAATGAGCCGTTTTGCTGTCAAGTTAGGGGCAAACCCACTCACTTTCTTGGGCCTGTCTGGTGTGGGGGATTTATTTGCAACCTGCAGCAGTCCACTCAGTCGCAATTATCAAGTAGGGTTTGCATTGGGGCAGGGCAAGAGTTTGGAACAGGCAACCACTGAACTCGGACAAACGGCAGAAGGGATTAATACCATTGTGCAAGTGAAAGCGCGTTCCGAAGAGTTGGATGTGTATATGCCGATTACTAGCGCGTTATACAGTGTGATATTTGAAAATGCACCGCCAATGACAATTGCGCTTTCATTGATGAAAAATGGACATCGAAGTGATGTGGAATTCGTTTTACCACATCATGAAGTTTAAAATGATAGAAAAAGGCTGATAAAATGGACTGTTGAATGTCCAAAGTGACAGTATTGTCATAAAAATTAATTAAAATAATCAGGATTTGAATAAGGATTTTTTATGCAACTGACTTTAGTTCGTCATGGTGAAGCTGCACCACCGATGATGGGGAATGATAGCAAGCGACCATTGACAGAAAGAGGGCATGCACAAGCTGAACAGACTGGTGACTTTTTAAAGTCACGTATTCAACCAGATGTATTTGTCGTGAGCCCTTTGTTACGAGCACAGGAAACCTTGGCGCACATTAAACAGCATTTTGCTGATGTGCCTGTCGTGGTGTGTAATACTATTAAACCCGATGACGATGCTAAGGCTGCGGTTGAGTGGTTGTCACATTTACCCTATGAGTCTATTGTTGTGGTATGTCATATGAATGTGGTGGCACATATAGCATCTATTTTGGTAACAGAATCATTTAACCCTTATGCTTTGGCAGAAGTTCGTATTTATGAGCAAGCAGTCATTGCAGAGGGCTTGTCGACACAAACAAAAGCATTTATACCTAGTATATAAAAAATAATTCAAACGGCAGAATATAATACATGTTGCAAATTTGGATGCCCGAAGCCGATGGAACATGGCACTGGTCTACAGGGGAAAGATGGCAAACTGCTTATACACTTGAGCAATTGATCCAAGATATACAAGCTCATCATGGTGAGGAAGCAACCGTTTTCTTTCCAAGTCGAGATGTGCAAATGATTCAGCAAAACATACCTAAGGCTCAATACAAACAATTGGGTGCTGAAGGGGTGAGATATTTGCTCGAAGAATATGTGCTGAGCTCAATTGACCAGATGAAGGTTCTACACCACTTTCAAGCGCCTGAGCAGTTAACGGTGTTAGGTATTGCAAATCATCGCTTAGAAACATTGCAACATGCACTTAGCTTAATTCCTGTGAAATTGGTGAGTCTATTACCAGACTTTTTGATTCTGCCAGAACCGACAGCAGAACAGGTTATACTGGGCTGTATTGAAGAACGCTTGTTATTTCGTTCTAATACATGGTTGGGTGGCTCGATTGATGATCTTTCGGTGTTCTTAGATTATCAAGCGCCTGAGCAAAAATATAAAATTTGTAATTTTACTGCTTCACACATGCACAGTCTAAGTGCCCGTGTGACACAGGAGCAGCTAGAGTCTTTTCACTATGAGTGGGTTGCCTTGCCAAGAGCAAAGCAACATCCGTGGAATGTGTTACCTAAAGTTAAAGAGCAGAGCAGCTCAGGAGGTTACTGGAAAGCCTGTGCTGCGGTCTTGGTTGCATTGATTGTGACGCAACTCGCTTATGATACAACTCGTTGGTATCAAAACAAAAAAATAGCAGACCAAGTTGCGGTTCAAGCTGTCGATCAATTTAAATATTGGTTTGGTGCGAATTATCCTGTGACCGAGCAAACGTTACGAAGTCAGTTTGAATACCAGCTAAAAATGAATAAACAAGCTGATGCACAAGCTTTATCTTTGCTTAGTCGAGTTGGTCCTGTATTGATGCAACAGCAAATTGTGGCCAATCAGGTGGTATATGAAGCGAATACTTTGAATATGCAATTGAAGGCAAATTCGGCAGACGCTTTGCAAGCACTTACTCAGCAACTGAACCAACAAGGTTTTCAGGTTGAATTAGGCAATATCCAGCCGACTACGGGTGGGGCCATTGGAATGGTGAAAATACAATAATGAAAGCCATGCAAAATTTACAAACAGTTTTCGATCAGCGTTTAGAGGTAATCGGTGTTTATTTTGACCGTCTTACACCGCGCGACCGTATATTGGCTATCTTCTTGGTCGTTTTCGTCTTGGTGAGCTCGATAGGGGCTACACTTTGGTATACCCATGCTGCGGCAGAGAAACAGCAAAAACGCGTGAATCAGCTCAAGGAAACCATGACATGGATGCAGAGCAATGCAGTCACGATGAAGTCAAGTTCTGATGGGCAATTAACACCGATGGAGCAAATCCAGCGTATCGCCCAGCAGCAAGGCTTATCGGTTACTTCACAGCAAAATGCTGAACAAATTCAGTTGGTCGTGAGCCATCAGAACTATGTGATTTTGGCCAATTTTCTGACGCAGTTAATACAAAATGGTTTAAGTATTGAAAAGATGGAATTGGTCTCAGATGCAGGGCAGATTAAATTATCGGCGAGCGTGAAATAATCGCTAAAAATAAAGCCAGACGAGGCATGGTGTTTTAGCTAGGCTATGCCTATAATATGGCGACTTAAAAAGCAGTAGACTTTTGCAGATATGTTGTATTCTCTTGCCCGCCCTTTGTTGTTTACTTTAGCACCAGAGCGTGCACATGAGCTAACATTATCGCTATTGAAATTGACACATAAAGTTGGCTTAATGCGTCAAAATATAGCGGCTAAACCGGTGACATGTATGGGCATCGAATTCCCTAATCCTGTGGGTTTAGCTGCTGGCCTAGATAAAAATGGTGCTTATATTGACGCACTGGCAGGTTTGGGTTTTGGTTTTATTGAGATTGGTACCATTACCCCACGTCCTCAGGCAGGGAATCCTTTGCCACGTTTGTTCCGTGTTCCGCAAGCCAAAGCTATTATTAACCGTATGGGTTTTAACAATGATGGCGTGGACCAACTGATTGAAAATGTCAAAGTAGCAAAATTTAAAGGTGTTCTGGGCATTAATATTGGTAAAAATGCCGATACTCCAGTTGAAAAAGCAGTAGATGACTATTTGATTTGTTTAGAAAAAGTCTATAACTATGCCTCTTATATTACGGTTAACATTTCCTCTCCAAACACTAAAAACCTACGTAGTCTACAAAGTGGCGATGCGCTGACAGAACTATTAGAAACGTTGAAGAAACGTCAACTGGAACTCGCAGAAGAGCAACAACATTATGTGCCTTTGGTGCTTAAAGTTGCTCCAGATTTGGAAGCGGAAGATATTCAGTTTATTGCGAAACAATTGCTTCAGTTTAAAATTGATGGCCTGATCGTGACCAATACGACTTTATCACGCGAGGGTGTGGAAAACTTACCGTTTGGTGATGAAGCAGGTGGTTTGTCTGGTGCACCTGTATTTGAAAAAAGTACAGCGTGTTTAAAAGCGTTTGCTGATGCTTTGAAGGGTCAAATTCCGTTGATTGGTGTGGGTGGAATTTTATCGGGTGAGCAGGCCGTTGCAAAACAAAATGCAGGTGCAAGCCTTGTACAAGTTTATAGTGGCCTCATCTATACAGGGCCAACTTTAATTCAAGACTGCGTCGCCGCACTGAAAACAACATGAATGCCATTGATATCTTCATATTGATTATATTGCTCATTGGAGGGCTTAACGGTTTGCGTCAAGGATTTGTCAAAGCCTTTGCGAACTTGATAGGATGGATTCTAGCACTGATTTTAGGTGCGAAATTTGCAACTGTCCTAGCACCTTCGATGGTCTCACTCAGTGAAGATCCAGTGGTTCAAAAAATTGCAGCTTTTGCATTTATTGTATTGGTTATTGTGGTTTTGACGTGGTTCGTCACGGCATTACTCAACAACATCTTAAAGAGCTTAAAACTCGGACCTTTGAATCGTTTAGCCGGTGGTGCGTTTGGTTCTTTAAAAGGGTTGTTAATTGTTCTGATTACGATGCAAGGTGTGGGATCTTGGGTAGAAACGTCTCCATATTGGAAACAATCCAAGTTTGTACAAACACTTTTGCCTTACGCGCCTTTTGCGATGCAGCTTTCAAAAGAAGCGGCCAATGAGGCTATGTCACATATCAAGTCTGAAGATGCACATGTATCTTCAGATTCTTCACCTAAAATTTCCTCGAAAAATGCTGAGGGGCAGGGTGAGTCAACAAATAATCCTTTTTATTAATCCTAGCTTGTCTGCGAGGTTGCTATGTGTGGAGTAGTTGGTATAGCTGGTAAATCAGCTGTTAACCAAATGTTGTTTGATGCATTAACGATGTTACAACATCGTGGGCAAGATGCAGCTGGGATAGTAACCTGCCACGAAGGTCGTTTATTTTTACGTAAAGACAATGGCATGGTTCGCGATGTGTTCCATACTCGCCATATGCGTGCATTACAAGGTAATTACGGTATTGGCCATGTACGTTATCCTACGGCGGGTTCATCGAGTAGCGCTGAAGCGCAGCCCTTCTATGTGAACTCGCCTTATGGGATCACGTTAGCGCATAATGGTAACTTAACCAATGCTGAAGAAATTCATGATGATCTGTTCAAAACAGACTTACGTCATATGAATACAGATTCAGACTCGGAAGTGCTGTTAAACGTGTTTGCACACGAGCTACAAAAACGCGGTAAATTGATGCCTACGGCGGACGATATTTTCCACGTAGTCAGCAAAGTACATCAGCGTTGTAAAGGTGGTTATGCTGTAGTTGCAATGCTTACAGGCCATGGTTTAGTGGGTTTTCGTGATCCAAATGGTATTCGTCCACTCATTTATGGCTCGCGGGAAACTGATGCTGGGATGGAATACATCATTGCATCTGAATCAGTTGCTATTACGGCGCTTGGCTTTAAGGTTGAGCGTGATATTGCCCCAGGTGAAGCGATCTTTATCGACTCGAAAGGTCAGATGTTTACTAAGCAATGTGCTGAAGCGCCTGAATATCGTCCATGTATTTTTGAATACGTGTACTTTGCGCGTCCAGATGCAATCATTGATGGTATTTCAGTCTACAAAGCACGTTTAAAAATGGGCGAAAAACTTGCTCAGAAAATCCTGACGGAGTGGAGTGAAGAGCATGACATTGATGTGGTGATTCCAATTCCTGATACTTCACGTACTTCAGCGCTTGAACTTGCAAATATGTTAGGCGTGAAGTTCCGCGAAGGCTTTATGAAGAACCGTTATATTGGCCGTACCTTCATTATGCCAGGTCAGCAACTACGTAAAAAATCAGTGCGTCAAAAGCTCAACCCTGTTGAACTAGAGTTCCAAGGTAAAAATGTACTGTTGGTAGATGACTCAATTGTACGTGGTACCACGTGTAACGAAATTATCCAAATGGCACGTGATGCGGGTGCGAAAAAAGTTTTCTTTGCTTCTGCTGCACCAATGGTGAAATATCCAAACGTCTACGGTATTGATATGCCTGCGAAAGATGAGCTCATTGCATCAGATCGCAGTGTGGAAGAAATTCGTGAAATTATTGGTGCTGATCGTTTGATTTTCCAAGATTTGGAAGACTTAAAAGCGGCTGTGCGTACCAGTAAAGTACCTGATTTGAAAGAGTTTGATTGCTCTGTATTTGATGGTAAATATGTTGCAGGCGGTATTGATGAAGCATATTTAAATGAATTACAAGCGAAACGCCGAGAAACATCGAAGAAAAAAGACAGTTATATTGACGTCAATATTGATGCAGCTTCTGTTGATTTGACGGGTGTAAAAGAAGTCTAAGCAATTTAGCGTGGAGAAAAGCGGGAGTTTCCCGCTTTTTTCATTTATGATGGATTTGATTAGGCAATGTAAGAAAAGGGATTTACATTGAAAGGTGTAAGTTATTCAATCATAAAGAATAAAAATATGTTGTGGTCTGCGAGTATTTGTATGCTTGCAGTGCTCTTGTCATTGTTTATTTTAAATACGGTGGTTGGTCTTCTCGTTTTTTACTTTGACCCGAGCCAAAGTATTTTTTGGCACAGCTTGAGTGTTTACTTAATTGGTGTATTGCTCCTCATAATGGGCTATTCAGTTGTTTATGAATTGTATGTGTTTCGCTCAGGGGGACATAGCTTAGCAAAGCAACTGCGTGCACGACGTTTAAGTTTGATTGAAAGCACACCTGAAGAAAGTATTGCGCTGAAAATTACTGAAAAATTAGCAGATACTTTTTTAATAGAAACCCCTGCGATCTATGTTTTGCCTGATGAAGTAGGGGTCAATGCATTGACTGCGGGTTTTGAGCCGAAAAATATTGCAATTATTATAACATGGGGTGCCTTACAAAACCTCGATGAGCTTGAGCTAACTGGTCTGCTAAATCATGAATTTAACCAAATTCTATCAGGTGAAACAGCAGAAAATACACGTCTGAAAATTCTATATAGTGCTTTAACCACCTTTAGTCAGTGGGGCAGTAAAATTGCTAAATTGGGCTTTTCAACTCATCATAAAAAGTCACAAGGTTTTGAGACGACATTTGTTGCAACAGGTGGCGTAATTTGGTTGGTGGGCAGTTTAGGTGTATTGGTCACACGTTGTATCAAGTTTTTGACCTTGGGCGGGCGAACTCTAAAAAATGACATGAAAACGCGCCGCTTGATGCAAAACGATGCCAATATTCAAACACTAATGCGGATTTATGTGCATCATGCAGGCTCGCAAATTCATAGTGAATATTCGGAGTCGATTGCACATATGTGTTTTGCTAACTCTTTAAGCGCTCAGAGCTGGATGAATATTCATCCAAGTATTGAAGAGCGTATTTATGAAATGAATCCGAATTTGGTACAAGATATACAACTCGAAAATTTAGAGAAATTACGTAATCGTCCTTTGTTTGGTTTGTTTCGGTCCTTAGAGGAGCAATATACTGACTTTCAAGCACCGTGGACGTCTCCGCAACCTTTACCTTTGCTACGACTATCCCCTATTAGTTTTGCGATTAAAGATGCGATTAAACCATTGAACCCTGAAGTACGTGCACATATTGAACGTCCAGAGTTGATTCAGCGTGCGTTACAGACTGCAACAGGTTCGCGAGAATTAATGGTCGCGATTCTCATGATTCGCCAGTTTCGTGAATTTATCCCTGCTGAAGCGGAAGTCAGTCGTGCCATTGTTGACTCACTATTAAATCTTGATGGACGTGTGCACATTTCTATTTTCCATGAGGCCTGTCTAAATATTGGGGGGATGCCTGCCACGATTGCACGTCAGTTTTTACTGAAACTGGCGAGAATTATTCAGGAGGATGGGGAAATCGGTCTTTTGGATGCTTTGTTGCTAGAACGGGTTAAATTTGAATTGAATCTATTGCCTGTGCATACACCTGCGGCTCTAGATGAAGTTAAACCGCAGATTGTGCGCTTGATTGATGCGCTGTTGCATGTACAGCAAATCAATAGTGAAACGCAATTGGAAGTACGTGAGAAAATTTTACGTCGGGTTCTGACCCTTCAAGAGTTGGAGCAATATGCAGAAATTTCAGATGAGCCGATTGATTTGGCAGAAATTTTAAATGATATGGCTGGGCTTCTACTCCGAGATCGTTTAAGCATTTTGGGGGTGGCTGAAATTTGTTTGTGGAATGACCGCATCATTACTCAAGATGAGCAAGATGTTTTGGAGTTGCTCTATTGGCGTCTTGGTTTTGATAGTGAAGAGATCGTTGAGCAAATGCAGAAGAAAAACCGCTTGATGATTGTTTAGTAGATTGGAGACTTATGGGGGCAGTATTTGCCTATTGAGTATGCAATACCGTGTGAAAAGCAAAGCATCTCTGGGCATTTGTCGTTAGAATAAGCATTGATCGGTAGGTGAAGTAAAAAGATGATCGGGCATCAGCGTGAGGTTTTGGCAGGTTTAGGAATTGATTTATGGGTTCCGCGATCACTGCCGTCTCAACAAAATGTTGCACCTTCGATTTGGAGAGATCAAAACAGTGCGGAACGTATTTCTGAAATTATTGTGCCTCAGGTTCAACCCAATGCAGAAATAACCATTGAACGTCCGCTGATTCAAAAAAAGAATCCGCATCCAACGCCATCTGCTGAAATTGTAACACAGCCGATCCAACAAGAAGTTGTTACAGCGATCAAAGAAGAGATTGTCCGAGAGACAATGCATGTTGATGCTTTTCAGTTACAGGCGATTACCTTGGCGCATTGTGCTTTGGTCATAGATGCTTCTTCATTGAGTGCCGAGCAGCAACAACTTTGGCAAAATATCGTACAAGCTTTACCTGCGCAAAAGTATGCGTTGAATTGGCCATTCCCTTTGCTTAATTTACAAGATGGGCGTGGCGTGCAAAGTTATATCCAAGGTTTCTTTGATGGCTTAAGTCAGGGTAAGACAGTCATTGCACTGGGTGCCATACCAAATGCTAATGGTGTAAAATTCACACAAGTAGCAAGTTTGCAAGAAATGCTGGATCAGTCTTTGTTGAAAAAAGCGCTGTGGCAAATGATGCGAGTAAAACAACCCAATACGGAATAGATATGAAGCAAAAAGTCGTTGTTTTTAGTCAAATTGATACAGAAGTATTGGAGCGCCTAAAGCAGCGTTATCACGTGGTGGTCATCAACCCGAAAGAGGGTGATGTTAATATGCAAATCCGTGAGCAAGTTGCGGATGCGGATGGCATGATTGGCGCAGGGCGCGTACTCAATCAAAATAACCTAGAAACTGCGAAACAGCTCAAAATTATATCTAGTGTCAGTGTTGGTTATGATAACTATGACTTGAGCTATCTTAATCAAGCAAAAGTTTGGCTGAGCCATACGCCACATGTGTTAACCAATGCGACAGCAGATTTGGCTTTTACTCTATTGATGAGTGCAGCACGTCAAGTGCCCTATTTAGATCAGTGGACCAAAACTGGACAATGGCTAAGAACCGTAGGTCAAGCACAGTTTGGTCAAGAAATTTTTGGACAAAACTTGGGAATTATTGGCTTGGGGAATATTGGTGCTGCGATAGCACGTCGAGGTTTTCATGGTTTTAACATGAATATTTTATATCATGGTCGTCATGAAAAATTAGAATTAGCCCAAGCCTTAAATGCGCGTTTCTGTGGGTTGGATGAGCTGCTGGTGCAGTCTGACTTTGTGGTGGTAGCCGTTGATTTGAATGCACATACCAAGCATTTGATTGATGCTAAAGCCTTTGAGAAAATGAAACCGCATGCGGTTTTTGTCAATGTTTCTCGCGGTGCAGTGGTGGATGAGCAAGCACTGATTCAAGCATTAGAACAAAAGCAAATTTTTGCAGCAGGTCTGGATGTCTATGATAAAGAGCCTTTGCAAGATTCTGGTCTGTTTCAATTACCGAATGTCGTCACTTTGCCACATATTGGCTCTGCAACAGAAGTAACTCGTAAAAAGATGGCAGAATTGGCGTATCAAAACTTAGTAAAAGCTTTGGATGGAGATCAGCCACAATATCTGGTGAACCCTGAATTTAAATAAAAAATTGATAACACTTCATTGCATTTTCATTCAATTATCAATGTTATAGTGATTTTATTCCTTTAAATAAAGTTGGGGTGAGGGTTGAAACGTTTTCTGTGTGCATACAGTTTAAGTCTAATTTCGACTGTTGGTTTTGCAGAAAATCAATTCTCAACAACTGCGCCCCAATTCAATGTACCTGAAATTGGTTCGGGTATAGGTTTTATTGACCAATATAACGAGCGTTATATTGGAGAGAAAGTCTATCGTGAAGTGCACCGTCAGCTTCCAGTTATGCAAAACACTTGGTTGGAAGATCAATTGTTGAAGGCTTTTTCCAATATTTTGAGTCAAACTCAACTCGGACAGCCGATCGGTCTGGTTGTGATAGATGATCCACAAATTAATGCTTTTGCAGTCCCAGGTGGTTTGTTTGCATTAAATGCAGGCTTGATCACCAATGCCAATAATATGGACGAAGTGGTAGGTGTTATGGCGCATGAGATTGCGCACGTCACACAGCGCCACTACAGTCGTTCACAGGAAGCATTTAAGGGGCAGGGCTTACTTGCTTTGGCTGGTATTTTGGTGGGTGCTTTGGTTGCTTCAAAAGCAGATGGGGATGTGGGTTCTGCCGTGATGGTGGGTACACAGGCTGCGATGATGGACAAGCAGTTGTCCTATAGCCGGAACCAAGAGCGTGAAGCTGACCGTATAGGTATGCAATATATGTATGGTGCGGGTTATAACCCGCAGAGTATGGCTGACTTTTTTGAAGTGATGCATCGTGCGACTAGTCGAGTGAGCTTTTTGCCTGACTTTTGGCTCACACATCCACTGACAACGGAACGAATGAGTGAAGCGAGGCTCAGAGCAAATCAGCTGCCTAAAGTGAAGTCTTCTTGGCGTGATGAAGACTTTGAAATCCTAAAGTTATACACCTTGGTCGCTTCCAATCAAGCCACAGAGCAGCAATTACAGACGTTGGTAAACCAGAACAGTTATGCAGCAGAGCTAGCTTTGGCTAGTTTTTATGTGAAACAGGGTGATTATAAGCTTGCTCAACAAGTATTAGATCAAGCAAAGTCGCATCAAAGATTACATAATTTGCAAACCTTGATTCAGACCGATATTTTACTTGGGCAAAATCGGGTGAATGAGGCTTTAGCAGTGATCCAATCACCTGCGAGTATCATGCCTGAAAATCGTGCTTTAAATTATAAGTTAGCAGAAGTGTATATTCAGCAAAAACGACCTGAACTGGCACAACCTGTGTTAAACCGGTTCCTAAATACCAATCCTAGAGATGTAAGTGCATGGCGCTTGATGCAAC
Organism: Acinetobacter sp. TUM15064; assembly: GCF_008980265.1. NCBI lineage: Bacteria > Pseudomonadati > Pseudomonadota > Gammaproteobacteria > Moraxellales > Moraxellaceae > Acinetobacter > Acinetobacter sp. TUM15064. The sequence goes on from NZ_BKFU01000039.1 coordinate 32,663, forward strand.
AAGCAGCGAGCTTAGATAAGCAATCTCCAATGCATACTGTTAATGTTTTGCGGTACCGGGCTGAGGTACAATTTTGGTCGGGTTTTGAGGAAGAGGGGATTAAGTCACTATTGCATGCGCAGCGTTTAGCGAAAGATAATGAGTCGATGTCTGCAACGATTAAAATGCGTTTAACGCAAATGCAGAAAGATCGACAATTTAGAGCTTAATCCAAACTGAGCTGAAAAGTAGTGTGTTGAACGGGGGGAATTAGAGATTAATAATGGTTTGAAAAATAAAAAAGAGAGAAGATTTGAGAGAATTATTTTTATGACAAGTAAACTTTGAACTGCCTTTTTAAGGGTCAGTTCAACGTAATGGATTTAAAGATTTTTAAATTAAGCCAGTTTTGCTTTAATTTTAGCTGAAACTTGAGAAGGATCGGCGCGCCCGGCTATGAGCGGACGCAGAGAATTCATCACCTTACCCATATCTTTCATGCTAGTAGCTTCTTGCGCTGCAATCGTTTGCGCAATCATGGAATCAAGTTCTTCCTCAGTCATAGCTTCTGGTAGAAATTGAGATAAAACCTCAAGTTCGGCTTGTTCCTTACTAGCTAAATCTTCTCGACCAGCACCTTCAAAGGCTTTGATCGATTCTTTACGTTGTTTAATTTGTTTTTCAATGACCGCAAGAACTTGAGCGTCGTCAAGTTCTTTGCGCTCATCGACTTCGATTTGCTTAATTGCTGCCTGTAGACCACGAATTACCGTTAACTTATCCATTTCTTTAGCACGCATAGTGGCTTTCAAAACTTCAGTTATTTGGCTTTTTAAAGTAGTCATTATTTAGTCCAGACAGTCAATCACAAATTAATCTTAGTAAAGGCGAGTAGTACGTACTGATTCACGCGCCAATTTCTTTTGGTAGCGTTTAACAGCAGCAGCTTTTTTGCGCTTACGTTCTTGAGTTGGTTTCTCGTAGAATTCGCGCTTACGAACGTCAGCCAAAACACCCGCTTTTTCGCATGAACGCTTGAAACGACGGATAGCTACGTCTACTGGTTCGCCTTCTTTCAATTTAACTTGTGGCATGAAGAATCCTCATTAAGTTATGGATAAGATCAGGGCGATATTGCCCATGATCACAAGTGAAGGTCAGTATTTTACTCATTTACATCTCATACCACAAGTCTATAATGGTTCACGCAATAGATTTGATACAGGTTATAGGCAGTTTAATGATCGTTTTAGGCTTAGAAACATCTTGTGATGAAACAGGACTTGCCCTTTATGACAGCGAGTTGGGTTTGCGTGGGCAAGTGCTGTACAGCCAAATTAAACTGCATGCAGAGTATGGTGGTGTAGTGCCTGAGTTGGCTTCACGCGATCATGTACGTAAACTTATTCCCCTCATAAATCAGTTGCTTGAGGAAAGTGGGGTGCATAAATCTGAAATAGATGCTGTAGCCTATACACGTGGTCCAGGGCTGATGGGCGCACTCATGACAGGTGCATTATTTGGTCGGACTTTGGCTTTTGCCTTAAATAAACCTGCAATTGGCGTACACCATATGGAAGGACATATGTTGGCTCCGCTTTTATCAGCGACACCACCTGAATTTCCTTTTGTGGCACTTTTGGTTTCAGGTGGGCATTCTCAGCTCATGGCCGCTTATGGTATTGGTCAATACGAGCTTTTAGGCGAATCTATTGATGATGCCGCTGGTGAAGCTTTTGATAAAGTGGCGAAAATGATGGGTTTACCTTATCCAGGTGGCCCGAATATTTCAAAACTGGCTGAGCAAGGCGACCCAAATGCTTTTGCTTTCCCGCGTCCAATGTTGCATCAGGGGTTAGAGTTTTCATTTAGTGGTTTAAAAACAGCCGTATCTGTGCAAATGAAAAAATTAGGTGACGAAAACCGAGATGCGGATATTGCGGCGAGTTTCCAAGAAGCCATCGTGGATACTTTAGTGAAAAAATCAGTCAAAGCACTGAAACAAACGGGTTTAAAGCGTTTAGTAATTGCTGGTGGTGTTAGTGCCAATAAACGCTTACGGGAACGTTTGGAGGCAGATTTAACCAAGGTTCGCGCTCAAGTCTATTATGCGGAGCCTGCACTGTGTACAGATAATGGGGCCATGATTGCTTTTGCGGGTTATCAGCGCTTAAAAGCAGGGCAGCAAGATGGACTTGCAGTAACCACTACGCCGCGTTGGCCGATGACGGAACTCACCAACCCAAGTGAAGTTTAAAGATTTCATTGAAACACTTAAAAGCCCAATTTGTTTTATTGGGCTTTTTTATTTGTTTCAATAAAGTGGATCTAACCGAATGAGGTATATAAATAGGTTGTGTGAACTTTGGCTCATGTTGGGCTTGGCTGAAATAAAAGGGTTGGTCTTGTTTGGAATATGTATCTTGCCTTGACTTATGCGCTTGGATTTGACTCGTGCTAATGATATTTGCGTATAGAGCACATGATTATTGATTTTAAGGAAGAATATTGAAGTCACGTGGTTTCTAAAGTGATTTGTAAATCTATTTTTCAAAGGTCTTGGCTGGTATTAAATAAATAATTTACAACAATTTAATTTGAATTTACTGTTTGATGAAATTGGTCTGGGATTATCCAAATTGACTGGAAAAATTACAAGAGAGAACATGAATGTTCTTTCTGAAGGGAGTTTTATTGATTAGTTTATATAAAAGACAGATATAGTTATTTTAAATAAACAGGTCATCATTTTTATAACTTT
>NZ_BKFU01000040.1:0-34524 GCF_008980265.1 Acinetobacter sp. TUM15064
ACATAGCGCTGTTGGAAATGATGGTTTACTTCTGAGTGGCATTCCACTGAGTGTCACAGATGCAGGAGGGGTAACCACAACAGGTAGTCTGGTTGTACAAGTGATTGATGATGTTCCGACTGCTGTGGCAGATACTGGTAGCCTTAGTGAAGGTGGTGTGCTGAGCGTACTTGCTGCTGACGGTGTATTAAAAAATGATACTGCTGGCGCAGATGGTTGGGTGAATACTGGTGCAGTGGTTGGTGTGGTATCGGGTGATACTGCAACGAACAGCGCTGGTGGCGTTGGAGGCAGGATAGATGGCCAATATGGCTATATCACTTTAAATGCCGATGGCAGTTATACCTATGTATCAACCGCTGATGCAGTAACAGCTGATGCACAGGATGTATTTACTTATACGGTACGTGATGCGGATGGTGATTTAACTCATTCAACGCTTACGATTAATGTGGCAAATGTCAATCTAACACCAGCCCCAATTAGCAAGACTGTCAATGAAAGTGGTCTTGCGGGTGGTTCAACTGCGGGTACTGGTCATACCGTAACAGATACAGTGAACCTACCATCCGAGGTCAAAGCAGTACCCGTTACTAATGGTTCGACTCAATATGGGACGTTCAGCATTGATGAAGATGGTCGCTACACATACACACTGACTAAACCATCAAATGGCGATAATGTTGAGGATACGTTTAGCTATACAACTAAGGATGCTCAGGGCAATAGTACAACGAATACCGTAACGATTACGATTATAGATGACGCACCTGTTGCGAAGCCTGACACGAATAGCATTACAGAAGACAGCGTACCTAATCCAGTCAGTGGCAACGTACTGACAGGAGGCGTATCTAGTGGAGATACAGCTGATACCCAAGGCGCAGACAAAGCTAACGTCAGTGGAGTACAGGCTGGAACAGTTGCGTCAGGTGAACACGTAGCAAATGGCGCATTGAATACAGCAGTGAATGGAAAATACGGAACATTAATTCTCCATGCTGACGGTAGTTACACCTACCAATTAAATAATAACAATACGGATGTAAATGCCCTTAAAGATAACCAAAGCCTCCAAGACGTATTTAGTTACACCATTACCGATGGAGATGGAGATAAATCGACAGCGACCATTACCATCACCATTAACGGACATACCGATGGCGCACCTAACGTGGTTATCACTGATCATAATGGATCAGCGCTTGGTGCGAACAGCATTGCCGAAAATGCAACGACCCCAGTACAAGGCGAGTTTACCGTCAACGCAGCAGATGGACTGAAATCTATCACGATTGGTGTCACGACCATTCTGACCAGCGAACTCTTGGGTCTATCCCCGACCACACCAAAAACAATCATAGGTACACAAGGAACACTGACCCTTACCGACTATGATCCAGTAACAGGCAAAGTCAGTTATAGCTACCAACAAAGTGGCACCAGCAAAAACCACAGCGGTGGTGATAGCAGCGTAAGTGATAGTTTCCCAATTATAGTGACAGACAATGCCGATGAAAGCTCAGTAGCGACTGATCTGGTCATTCTCATTACAGATACTGCCCCAGAAGCGAAAGCTGACACAGGCACAGTGACAGAAGACGGTACAGCACTTGAAGGAAACGTGATCACAGGTGGTAGTAGCAATAGTGCAGATGTTGCTGACCGTTTAGGTGTAGATGCAACACAAGTGACAGGAGTCAGCAAAGGAAGCTCAACAACAGAACAAACAGATAATGTTGGTGGAACAGGACTTGCAGGTGACTACGGCACACTGATACTCAATAGCGATGGTAGTTACAGCTATACCGTTGACCCAAATAACGCAACCGTGAATGCATTAAAAGATGGAGGCAAGCTCACAGAAACATTTAGCTACACCATTAAAGATGCAGATGGGGACTGGAGTACCACGACATTAACCATCACCATTAACGGACATACCGATGGCCTACCAAGCATTACACCGAACGATCAGAACGGTAGCAGTGTTGGTGGTCAGATTACAGTGTATGAAAGTGGTCTAAGTACAGGTAGCAACGCAAGTGCAGCGAGCGAATCTGCCAGTGGAACGATTCAGATCAATGCAGGAGATGGCTTAAGCAGTATTAACATAGGCGGACAGACCTTTAGCCTTTCACAATTACAATCACTGAGTAGCAGCAACCCATCGGCAGCGATCAACGTCGTTGGTGGAACCATCGTTCTAAATGGTTTTACGGCAAATAGCAGTGTAGGTGGTATCCCAACTTCAGGTAGTTTGAGTTATACCTATACTTTGAACAACGCCCAGACACATAGCGCTGTTGGAAATGATGGTTTACTTCTGAGTGGCATTCCACTGAGTGTCACAGATGCAGGAGGGGTAACCACAACAGGTAGTCTGGTTGTACAAGTGATTGATGATGTTCCGACTGCTGTGAATGATAGCAATAGCATTCCTGTAGGTAGTTTGGCAGTAGTTACTGGTAATGTGGTCAGTACTGACACGAAAGGTGCAGATGGCGCACGAGTAACTACAGTAAAAGCAGATACTGCTAATGGGTTAGATGTCACGATTGATCCAGTTGGTAACTATCCGGTTGTTGGTAAATATGGCACATTAACGATCCATTCTGATGGTAGTTATAGTTATGCACGTAATGCAGGTTCAGCTGGTGGTGTAAGTGACGTATTTACTTATACTTTAACGGATGGCGATAAAGACACATCAACAGCACAATTGACAATCAACATTGCTGATGCAACCCCGACCAGTACAATACCAACGGCTGGTGGTGCAACAACGACAGTCTATGAATCTGGTTTAAATGATGGTACAGAAGCTTCAACCAATAAAGAAACCACCAGTGGCACAATTAGCTTTACCTCTCCAGACGGTCTGGCAGCCAGTGATGCCATTAAGCTGGGTGGACATACTTTAACTACCACGAATCAGAGCTTTTCAGATGGTCTAACTGCGCGTTATGAATACAATGCAGCAACTGGAACGGGGACGATTTATTATAGTTATACCTTGCCTGCAAAAACGAGTGGCGATAATACAACAGCTACTTTCGCTGTTGAAATCAAGGATGCTGATGGAGATAGTGCAACAGCAGGGAATTTGGTCATCAATATTGTTGATGATGCACCAATCACCGTAGCGGATACAGGAAGTGTTACAGAAGGCGCGCTTTTGACCAAAGATGCAGCCAGTGGTGTACTTTCTAGCGACCAGTCAGGTGCAGATGGTTGGGCTATAGGTGGCGGTGTGGTCGGTGTTGCTAAAGGCAATACAGCTACAACTTCGAGTACTGGAGTAGGAACAAGCATCACAGGTGATTATGGTACGCTTACATTAAATGCCAATGGTAGTTATAGCTATAAAGCGGATCCAAACAAAATAACAGCCAATGCACAGGATGTATTTACTTATACAGTGCGTGATGCTGATGGTGACTTAAAAACATCTACCCTTACCATTAATGTGCAGGACGTTACAGCCAATCCATTAACTACAGTGGGTAGCGTACGTGAGGATGGGATCGATGCCAATGGTACTCAGCCTGCGGGAACAGATGCGAGTAGTTCTAGCAATATTATTAATGGTGATTTGAATCTACAGACGGGTTGGAAAGCACAAGCAGAAACAGGCACTACAGCAAATGGAACGTATACCGTCAATTCAGATGGTACTTATAGCTTTACTTTAACTTCAGCAACCAAAGATTTAGCAGGCAATGAAACCAATAGCTTCACTTACACTGCTGTAGACCAATATGGTAATACGGTCACCAATACCGTAACCATTAGCATTGTTGACGATAAACCTAAAATCAGTGAGAACAATGCAAAAGTTGGTCGTGTAACTGTTGATGAAACTAATTTTGTCTTAGGTTCTGTTTCTGCAACAGATGCTAATTTTGTCAAAGATGTATTCACCCCTGTGTATGGTGCGGATGGTAAAGCTACAAGTAATGCGTTGATTTATACACTTAACATTAGTTCCAAAGGTGTGGATAGCGGATTAGATACCACCAGTGGCCAAAATGTCTTGCTGTATAAAGTAGGTAATCAGATTGAAGGACGTGCGGGTAGTGAATCAGGCGATGTGGTATTTCGTATCTCCATTGCTCCGACCACGGGTGCTGTTACCTTAACTCAATCAAAAGCACTTAAACATCCCGTGGGCGGTTCTTCTTATGATGAAAGTCTTTCTATCAGCAATGCAGGTTTAATTACCCTAACTGCAACTGCTACAGATGGTGATGGTGATGCGGTCACCAGTGATCCTGTTGCGGTAGGTGATCGTTTTATCTTTAAGGATGATGGGCCATCAATTGGTTCTGCGCCAGCAGTAACTTCTGTAGATGAAAAAGGTCTAGCGACAGGAAGTGAACCAAACACATCGTTACTCACCGCAGAAGGCAATTTGAGTGTGAGTTATGGTCAGGACGGTTCAGGTAATGGCGGTGGTTTAAGCTTTGCTGCAAATCAAACTGCTTTAAAGGCAGTGCTAGATAGTACAGGTAATAGCGGTATAAGCTTTAGTATTAATGCGGCAGGTAACGTACTGACAGCCACGCGTGGCGGCGGCGGCAGTGATGTGTTCAAAGTCACTTTGGATACGACTCCAGGCAAATATACCTTTGAACTATTGGGTTCATTAAACCATCCAAGTCATACTACACCATTGAATCTGAATTTTGACTTTATTGCCAAAGATGGTGATGGCGATACGGCATCTGGTAGTTTCGTTGTTCAAGTGATTGATGATGCACCAAAAACTGAGATTGTGATCACGATGGATGAGGATCATAGTTATGGTCCGTTCACCACCTCAGCTGATTCACGACTTGAGAATATTACCATTCAGGATGCGAATGGTAATACCATTGCTGGAACAGATAACGGTAATGGAAGCAAAAGTTTCAGTGTTGCACATGGCACTGTGACTGTAGATGAGGCTGGTCGAATTACTTATAAACCTGCCGATAACTATAGTAACTATGATGGAAGCTCTTCGACCAGTCCCGATACATTTAAAGTACTAGTTACTGATGACAGTGGGCAAACCACAACAACCAATGTGACTGTAAATGTAAATCCAGTCGCAGATGCACCAAATTTAGCCGGAACAACGGGTGTGGGTGGTAATGTAACACTAGCAAATGTGACTACGAATGAAGATACGGCTGTTATATTGGGTCTGAAAGCACCACGTGTAATCGATGCTATTGATCAAAATGGCAATACAACAACGGGTGATAGCCCAGAACGTCTAGGCGTGATTAGCTTAAGCGGTATTCCTGCTGGCGCAGCGCTCTTATCTGGTACTGATGCTACATTATTCACATCGAATGGCGGCAATATCTCCATTTGGTTAAGCGATGTTAATCATCCGACTGATGAAAACAAACCAGCAAATGCTTTGGAGATGACGTCTGCTGAGTTTGAAGCATTAAAGGTTTTACCACCTGCGGAAAGTCATGCCAATTTTACCGTAACGGTAAGTGTAACCAGTTATGAAGTTGACGATAACGGTGCTAAAGTTTCTGGTGTTAACGGTGCAACCAGTACTGCAACAGTCGTGGTCAATGTTCAGGCGGTTACGGACGGTATCGATCTGAAAATTTCAGATGGCAATAGTTTTGTTGATACAAGCAGTGCAGCACCTGTGGTTCAAACCATTGCGGAAGATACTGCACTTAATTTGACTAATTTGTTGCAAGTGACATTGGCGACTGATGACGATGGAAATTCGAATGCCGACACCGATGGTAGTGAGCAACGCTGGATGACCATTACGGGGCTACCAGAAGGTACAACCTTAACTGTAGGTGGACAGCCTCACACCATTACTGCAACAGAATCGTCGAATGGCTATCGAATAGACATTCCAAATAATTACAATGGCACTTCACCAAGCTTACCATCGATTACAGTGACACCACCAAAAGACTTTAGTGGTGACATTAACAATATCCAGATCAAGCTACATGCGCAGGACCAAGATAGTGATGGGCCGACTACTGGAGATGAAATTACTGACAGTGTTTATTTAAATCTACATGTTACGCCAGTAGCAGGTGATGTCGCAGCAGGTGATGTTTCTACCAATGAAGACACAGCAGTTGCTTTCCTGCAAAATGTAAGAGTGACGGATACGACTACTGGTACAGAAGTCATTACACAAGTCGCATTTGAAATTCCGGCAGGTTGGGTCGTGACTGAACCAACCAATAAGGAAGGATGGAGTAGGATTGGAGATGGTTCGAGCAGCTCTCCATATACCATCACTTTTAACAGCAATGTGACTGAAGCAGACCGTGAAGCTATATTGGATGGTTTCACAATTTTGCCGCCAGCACACAGTAGTCAAGATGCAACCTTCATTCAAGTAAGTGTAACATCAACTGATACCAATGGTTTGGATACAGATACCCAGACTAAAACTTTGCCAATAAAAGTCACTGTAAATCCTGTTGCTGAAATCGTGGGTAATCTTCCTGGTTCAGGTGATTCTGATAAAGATGGTACAGCTGACCTGACCATGACAGGTGGTCACATTTACACGACAGCAGGTGCAGAAGACACATGGTATACACTGGGTACTGAGAGTGGATTTAACCTTGCCAATGGCTGGAAGAATCAGGACGCAGATGAACTGACTTATGCACATTTAACGCCTGAGTTAGTTTCAGGGGATAGCTATGCGACAGTCATCGGATCACAATTCAAATGGACAGTTTCTGGTGTTGACTATACTGCAACTTATACAGGCACACCAATTGATGTACCTGTTAGTGCATTGTCAACATTACAGTTCTTGGCTCCTGAAAATGTATCGGGTACCTTTAAAATCAAAGTTGAAGCTTATACAGTAGACTATGATGATGACAATGAAGGGACGGGTACACCAGCGACAGCAGTATCAGGTGAAGCTTGGTTAGAAAATATTATCATCAAACCTGTTGCTGATGGTATTAATACCTTGTCATTAAATGGTCGTGCGATTGGTTTGGAAGATACGCCAATCCCACTGTCTATTACGCCAAGAAGTTCTGATCCATCAGAAACCTTTAATATCACCATTTCAGATATTCCTGCTGGTGCAAAAATTATCTATGGCGGCGTAGAACAAACGATTACTAACGGTTCAGTCACGATCTCTAACTTTAGTACATCTACGCCACTGACGATTACTCCACCTTTTAACAGCAATGTAAACTTTACCTTACGTGTTACTGCGACGGCGACGGATGGTGACGTCACATCTGCTCCATCTAGTACGCTCTCTATACCTGTTACAGTTTATGGTGTAGCAGATACACCGACAGTTACCTTAAAAGATTATGACAGTACTCAGTCTGGTGTACAGTCTTATACAACCACTGAAGCTATTCTGGATGGTACTGCCCAGCATAAAGTGTCACTCTCTAATTTGATTGAAAATGTTTCATCGATTGATAATACAGATGGCTCAGAAAGCTTTACCCTTCGTATTACAGGCTTAGCCAAAGATTTCAATCTGGGTGGACCAGCCACTGTTTTGGTCACTGGCACAGGTGAAGAACGTGTCTGGGTGATTAAACCAACAGATTTAAATCATGTATTTATCACAGTACCAGAGAATTACAGTGGCAATGTGAATTTCAGAGTTGCAGGCGTTTCTACTGAAAATGATGGTGATTCCAAAACTGGTGCATTAACTGATGTTAATTTCACAGTGACACCTTCTGCCGAAGCAGAAGCAACGACCAGTGCGACACTGGTTGAAGATGAAATTACGACCCTGAATTTTGGCATTGTTCATGTAAATGGTGACAATGACGAAACTTTGGGACATGTTTGGATTGCACAGGATCAGGCGGCAGGAGCAAACTATACTTTATATCTAGTTAAAGGCACATCGGTTGTTCTTTTAAGTAATGCAGGCTTACCAACTGAAATGATTGATGGGAAGACTTACTATAAACTGACTGCTGAACGAGCTCAAACCCTTGCAGCTAAAGGTGGTGATCAGCTTGATGGTGATCAGGGCTTCTTCACTTATAAATATGAAGTGACCGATAATCATTATGGTTCGGTGCAAACCGCACCAGCGGACACGGTGGTTAAAGAGGGACAATTAAAATTAACGGCGAGTGCAGTTACCGATGCTGTTAAGTTATCTGTTACTGATATTTCTGGAATAAGCAATACCACTTCATCAGAGCAACATGCAAATGATGATGCTACTCCAGACACCGCAACACTGACTGCAACGGATACTGTGACCGTTAATCTGAACGTCGCTTCGATTGACCATGATGGCAGTGAACGCGTGGTTCGTATCTTGATCGAAAATGTGCCAGAGGGTGTAACTGTACAAGGTGCAAATGTTCAACAGATAGGTGCTGGTACATGGGTACTGGTCTATCAGGCAAATAATAATGCACCTTCAATCAAAGCACCGGGTGGTATTGATGTACCAGTCACTTTCAAGATTGGTTCCGACGCGGGTGGCTTAAAAGACCATCCGATTAAGATAACTGTACAGACACAAGATCTAGGGTCTGATTTGACTGCTATAACAGACATCAAATCTGATTCAGTGACATGGTATCTAAATACAAATTTTGCTGAGGCTCCAGGCAGTAAAGCACCGCTTATTGACCAATGGCAATATAATGGTGCATCTGCTACGGAAGATACACCATTTAAATTAAGCGATGTGGTAGATCAAGCCATTACCATTCAGCATAATTCGGCAAGCAACTTGTTTACTGTCACCTTGAAAGATTTACCAGCAGGTACAATCGTCAATGGTATGGTACAAACCATGATCGATACAAATAATGATGGTAACCCTGATACCCCAGTATGGACAGCAAGTGTTACGGTAGATCCGAATACCACTGATGCCCAAGCCGAAGAGGCTTTGCAAAAACTGTTAGAGAGTATTCTGATCACGCCACCAGCAGACTGGAATAATAATGGTCAATCTGGACAGTTCCATTTCGATGCGACACTTACGACTTCGGTCTTGGGTGGCGCTACCAAAGAGGCAACGATTCAAGACATGACGATTCCAATCGCTCCTGTGACGGATAATCCGATATTCACCATGTCTGGAGATAGTATGGTGGGTGAGGGTGAGACAGCAATCACAAGTTCTATTACACTCGACCCTGCCGATGGAAGTTATGGTAAGGTTGTCGATGGTAAAATGTATGTGCAAGTCAATGCTGCTGATACAACCGATGCCATGGAAGGTGGTCAGCTATACATCACGGGTAGTACAACACCACTTGTTCCACAAAGTGTAGATATTGATGGTGATGGTACACCTGATGGTGAGTTCTACGTCATTGGCATTGGTGAAAATGGCGGAACAGTAGACTTAACGTATACCATGCCAAATGGTGAGAAAACTGTACCAGGTAAGGTATCATTTACTGCTTATGCAAACGTACAAGAAAAAGATGCAGATGTTAAAGCAGTCAGTGTCACGGGTTCTGTGGAAGTTCAACGGATCAATAATGGTGTAAATGTTGTTGTTTCACAAGACTTTATGGGTGATGAGTCAGAACTGGCAACTCAAGCCAATGCAATTGAGCTGACTGGTGCAGGTGGACTAAGCGTGAGTTTGAACGATTCAGATGGTTCAGAGTCTTATGGTGCAATTTTGCTATCTAATGTTCCAAATGGCTTCTTGGTTTATGTCGGAAATGATGCGGCATCCGCAACGCTTGCAAGTAATGCAGGTGGTGATGGCACAACCAACACTTGGGTACTCTCAGAAAGTGGTGGACTACCAGCTTATGTTGCGATATTACCGCCGATACACTGGAGTGGTACTGTTGAAAACTTAAAGTTGGTTGTAACTTCTGGTGAAAGTAGCTTATCTCCTTTAACTGAAACCAAAGTCATTGGAGATTTGGTGGTTAATGCCGTAGCCAATGGCGTTGATATCAAACCGACTCAAACTTTCGGTAAAGAAAATGAGATTATTCCTCTTAACCTGAATGCATCGATGCATGATCCAAAAGTTTCAGAAGTTGCAAATGACAGCAGTACTGAAACTATGACCATTAAACTCACAGGTCTGGGTCAATATGCCTCTTTTTATATCGATGGTGTACAGATTTCATCTAGTCAAATTACAGTAAGTGGAACTGGATCAAGTACGACTTATACCATTACAGGTTTAACCCAAAGCAATATAGATAAGTTAGGCTTTAAACAGGCGAAAGCAGCTTTAACTGATCAGGATTCAGCGACTACAGGTACACAAATCGGGGTAGAAGCATGGACAGTTGAAAGTGGTGCTGTAAATAGTCCATCTGATCTTGTTTCTACGAACATTACTGTAAATATGACGGCCCAACAGGCTACACCAGGTAATGATACCTTGCTATATACAGCAAGTAGTATTAATGCTGGAGCAGGTACAGATACGATTCAGCTCCGTTCTGGTGAAACTGTATCAGGTGCTACTTTGGCAGAAAATCTGAAGAATGTTGAAGTGCTGGATTTGTCTGTAAATGGAGCAAATAATATCACTAGCCTGACAGCATCACATGTATTGACCATGACTGATGCGGCACATACCTTGAAGATCAATGGTACTGCTGAGGATACTGTTGGACTTGGTTCAGGCTGGACACAAAGTGCAACCAATAATGGTTATGTGACATACACCAGTACCGTATCGGGTACGGCTGTCACTTTGCTGGTGAGTGTTCATACCCAATCTGGAGTAAATCCATTATCAGCGAGAAGCTTCAGCGTAGCTGAAACCAGTTCGGATGATGTGATTGTGGCCAAAGCGGGTAACGATACCATTACGACGGGTCAGGGTCACGATACATTGATTTATAATGTGCTAGATGCGAGTGATGCCAAAGCGGGGCATGGTATTGATCATTGGACAGATTTCGGTTTTGGTTCTACCGCAACAGATAGCAATGCCGAAACGATTCAATTCTCATCAGAATTCTTTAATGATTTGCTTAGTGATAGTGATTTGACATCATCTCATCTTTCACAAGTCGAAAAATTCATTAAGGTTGACTATGATGCAGCAACTGAATCTGCAACCGTGAAAGTAGATCGTGATGGTGAAGCAAATGGTTCAAATTATCAGGATCTTTTGGTCTTAGAACATCAAACTTCGAATGTAACGCTTGCAGAGCTGTTAAATAATCATCAAATTACGATTGGCTAACTTATCGTGTTGATGAATAAAAGTTGCCCCATCCGTGGGGCAATTTTTATGCTAGATGTGAATAATTTCGCTAAATCATTTAATGGCAAAGTAAGCGTCCGCTGAACACACCTTATGAATTCATCCTATAAGCCTTAATTTAGTCCCCACTTAAAAACAAGTGGGGACTTAATCCATGAACATGGATATATATTCAGCAACACCTCCTACAAGGCCATCAATTACACGCTGAAGCGTTGGCCAGCTTTAAGCCGCTATCTGGATGATGGCAATCTACCTATTTGCAATAATTGGGTCGAGAATCAGATGCGTCCCTGGGCGTTGGGGCGCAAGAACTGGCTGTTTGCTGGCTCGCTGCGCAGTGGTCAGCGAGCGGCAAACATCATGACGTTAATCCAGTCAGCAAAGCTGAATGGGCTGGATCCGTATGCCTATTTAAGTGATGTGCTGAAAAGGCTGCCGACACATAAAGTGACCCAGATTAAAGAGTTACTGCCACATCGTTGGAAATCCAACTCAAATTAAAAAATAGGTATGGGATTCAGCGGACGCTTACACAAAATTCCAGTACAATGCTTGAGTTTTGATTTTCCTCATCATCATTATTATAGTCGTGAAACAATATCATGAATAAACGGGATGTATTAATAAAGACGAGTTTATGTTCACTTCTTAGCCTTTATATGCCTTTACTTTATGCAGCGTCTGGTCAGGAAATTGCAACTTCGTTAAAAGATAATTTACAAGGTGTATTTACCCCAAAATCGGATGATCATTTTAATAAAGTAGATCTTAAACAGCTCTCAAATTTTGATGTCGATACCTCAAAGTTTGATGAACTTCCTGTTATCGGTTCAACACATTCCAATACGGTCAATACTGCGGGATTGAGCTTGGTAAGCCCCACTTCAAGAACGCTTGATATTTCTGAGGCAGTGAAAATTGCGGTTCAGCGACATCCTGAAATTAGTCAAAATATTGCGAGTCTTGCTTCTCAAAATGCCAATATTGATGTGGCTAAAGCTGCATATTATCCTCAATTATCGGGTGGTATTTCGACTGGAGATATGACTTCTGGCGAACGCGGTCGGCAGTTATTAAGTCTTAATGCGACACAGATGGTCTATGATTTTGGTAAGGTCAAATCCAGTGTGGATATTCAAAAAGCCAGATTAGCATTGCAGCAGGCGCAAGTGCTGGTCAAGATTGATGAGGTTGCACTTGAGGTTGCAAGTGCAATCGTGAATCTAAAACGCTATGAGGAAGTCTGTCGCATTGCACAGCAGCAAGTAGATGGGATTGCACGTATTGCTGAGATTGCCAATTTGCGTGCAAATGCTGGCATTAGCAGTCAGGCAGATCCCGTGCAGGCGAAGTCGTATCTTGAAGCTTCCCAATCAAATTTAATTGCTCAACAAACACAATTAAGACTGTATCAACAAAAATTACGGACTTTACTGGGCTTTGATATCAGTCGGATCAACTGGAAAATACCTGAAAATGTAGTCACTGAATCAAAGATTTTTGAAGCACCTAAAATCAATACGATTCCTACGATTATGTCTGCTCAAGCAGAAGTAAATGTCGCAAAAGCACAGAAAACTCAGACAGATCTCAGTCGTTACCCTACTTTAAATTTAGTTGGAACGCTAAGTCAGGCACTGAATGGTGTCAATCCAAACAATAACAAGGATGACGGATTTGATAGTTCAATTAAATTTGAAGCAAGCAGTAACTTCTTTCAGGGTGGATCAGTGGGGGCGCAAAGTCGCGCTGCAAGTTATGCAGAAGAAGCTGCCAAAGCCAAAGTACAAAATAGTTATATGGATATTCTGGAACAGATTCGCATGACTGAGGAACAAGTCACAAATAAACAACGGCAGATGCAGGTTTTGGTTGCCAGACAATCAACCACCACCAGAACAAAAGAATTATATCAGGAGCAATATAAGCTTGGTACGCGGACAGTAGTGGACTTACTTAATGCTGAACAAGCCATTCATAGTGCAAATATGGAAATTGAAAATAATCGTTATGATATTTATGCAAATCTAGTCCAACTTATCTCGACTACAGGTCAATCACGAGATGTTTATCATCTTAATCGTCTATCCATTCAGGGGGTTGAGGTTCAGCCATGAGTACGATGAATTACCAGCCATATCTTCAGGCAATTTTATTGATTGCCAAACATTATCGTATCGAAACCTCTGAAGAACGTATCCGTTTGCAGATGGATTGGGCAGGGGCTAGTGCAGCAGATGAGGTCGTGAAAACGATTGCACGTCAGATTGGCTTAAGTGTACGTAAAAGTAAATTTTCAAAAGAGATGCTTAATCCATGGCGTTTACCAGTCATCGTGGTATTCAAGGATGGTCAAGTTGGTGTGGTTGATCAGGCAGATGTCGATCATAATGTCAGTATCCAGATGAGTGGTGATCAGGGGCTTGCGCAAAGTTTTGTTGCTTCTGACCTTCAACATGAAATTGAAAGTGTTTATATCCTGCGACCTGAAAAATCAGTTGCAGATGCGCGTATTGATGAATATATCAAACCTTATGAGAGTAGTTGGTTCTGGTCGATCGTGTTACGTGACTGGAAACGATATATCGATATTATGTTTGCATCATTAATTGCAAATATTCTGGCACTGGCAACCATTATATTTTCAATGCAAGTCTATGATCGAGTCGTGCCTTCTCAGTCAATTCCTACGTTATGGGTGTTGGCAGGTGGTGTATTGATTGCGGCAATTTTTGAATTTGTTTTACGTGTAGCGCGTATCTATTTATCAGATATTATTGGTAAACGAGCAGACTTGCGTATTTCAGATCGGGTTTTTGGTCATACGCTCAGAATTAAAAATAGTGAGCGTTCCAAATCAACAGGTACTTTTATTTCCCAAATTCGGGAGTTGGAAGGGGTGCGGGAGCTAGTCACCTCAACGACGATTAGCGCCATTGCCGACTTGCCATTTTTCTTTTTATTTTTGGTTATATTCTGGATCATTGGCGGCAATCTTTTCTGGGTCATGGTACTTGTTGTACCGCTTATGATTATTCCAGCCATATTGGCACAAAGACCACTGGCTAAACTTGCCAGAGAGGGAATGCGTGAGTCTTCGATTCGTAATGCAATATTGGTGGAATCAGTGCAAGGCATAGAGGACATTAAGCTGTTACGCGCTGAATCCAGATTCCAGAATCAATGGAATCATATGAATGAAATGTCTGCCGATATTAGTATGAAGCAGCGTAAAATAGTGGGCGTGATGACTGCATGGACGCAAAAAGTCCAAGGTCTGACTTATGCTCTTGTGGTACTTGTTGGCTGTTTTGCCGTGATTAGTGGAGAAATGACCACAGGTGCATTGGTTGCATGCTCAATTTTATCTTCACGAATGTTGGCACCAATTGCACAAATTACGGGTGTTTTGGGACGTTTACAGCAAGCCAAAGTCGCAAAAAGTAGTCTTGATGAGTTAATGAAAAAGCCAGTTGACCAACCTGATCGGGCGCATTTGATCCATCGCTCAGTATTGTTGGGTGATTATCAATTGAATGGCACTTTATTTAAATATAATCAAGATGATGCAAAACCCAATCTAGCGATTGCTCAACTAGCAATTCGGGCGGGAGAGAAAATTGCAATTTTAGGCCGAAATGGCGCGGGGAAATCCACATTATTGCAATTATTATCAGGCATGCAAATGCCGCAGCAAGGTAATATTTATCTTGATGGTCTTGATTTATCACTGATTGATCCTGCTGATATTCGTCGTGATACAGGGTTACTTAATCAGAGTGCGCATTTGTTTTATGGCACAATCAGGGAAAACCTAACTTTAGGCGCACCTTTAGCCTCAGATGATGACTTGATTCAGGCGCTCAAAATGACAGGAGCTTGGTCATTTGTACAAGATAAAAAAGAAGGTCTTGATCATCTTGTACTTGAGGGTGGCTTAGGTTTCTCTGGTGGACAACGGCAGGCTTTGTTGCTGTCACGCTTGCTTATTCGCCAACCTAATATTGTATTGTTAGATGAGCCAACAGCGTCGATTGATGATGTAGCAGAAAAACAATTTATTGATCATCTAATGAATTGGATGGGGCATCGGACTTTAATTGTTGCAACTCATCGGCGAGCTGTTTTGGCATTAGTTGATCGAATTATTGTCATGAATGAGGGGAAAATTGTGATGGATGGTCCACGCGATCAGATTTTGAGTCAATCAAATAATCAAACTCATCCATCCAGTGGGGCACAATAATGAATGAACAACCACAACAAACAAAACGTCCTGCTAAAGCTTCATTTCATGAACCACCTTTACCTAAATCGAGTATGGTCATCTGGATTATTGGCTTAGGACTTTTGGTGTTCTTTATATGGGCTGCTTTATTTAAATTGGAAGAAGTTTCTACAGGTACGGGTAAAGTTATTCCATCTTCTAAAGAGCAAATTATTCAGTCATTAGAGGGTGGTATTTTGACCAAACTCGATGTTAAAGAAGGTGATATTGTAGAAAAAGGCACCATATTGGCACAATTTGATCCGACTCGCTTTGCATCTAATGTAGGTGAATCGCAGTCTTTGCTCGTTTCTTCATTGGCCACTTCGGCACGTTTACGGGCAGAAGTAAATGGAACTGCATTACAATTTCCCGAGATAGTTCAAAAAGATTCGCAATTGGTTCGTGAAGAAACACAGTTGTATAATACACGACGGATAAATTTAGAAGAGTCAATATCAGATCTAACGACTTCTTTAACATTGGTACAGCAAGAGCTAAGAATGACTGAGCCGTTAGTTGCTAAAGGAGCTGCAAGTGAGGTAGAGGTTTTAAGGTTAAAACGTCAAGCTTCTGATTTACAAAAGCAAATTAATGATACACGTAGTCAGTATTATGTAAAAGCAAGGGAAGAATTATCCAAAGCCAATACCGACGTAGAAACACAACGGCAGATTGTGAAAGGAAAATCAGATACATTAAATCGTACAGTCTTTAGAGCGCCTGTTCGCGGTGTGGTAAAAGAAATCGATGTAATGACTTTAGGTGGCGTAATTCCTCCTAATGGCAAGATTATGACGATTGTGCCGTTAGATGAACAGCTTCTGATCGAAGCTAGAATTTCGCCAAGAGATATTGCCTTTATTCGTCCAAACCAACAAGCTTTAGTCAAAATTACAGCGTACGATTATGCGATATATGGCGGATTACATGGCAAAGTGACCGTGATATCTCCTGATACGATTCGAGATGAAGTTAAACAGGATCAATTTTACTATCGGGTTTATATTCGCACTGATTCAGATAAGCTGCGAAATAAACAGGGTAAGACTTTTGCGATTACGCCTGGAATGGTGGCGACAGTTGATATTCGCACTGGACAGAAAACAGTGCTGGACTATTTGATTAAGCCATTCAATAAAGCCAGAGAAGCGTTAAGAGAAAGATAAAGTCTTAAATTTTATGGATTTTGTAGTGATACAAAATCCTTTTTTTAATTTTAGATATCTCATTACCGCGCACGAACCACAAGCCGATAATACCCAATCAATAAAAAAATACCTGTCGCACAGCTCAAAAATATGAGTTTAGTTAAAACCAGATAAGTTTGAGTGTAAGCGTCCGCTGAACCCCATGCCTATTTTTTAATTTGAGTTGGATTTCCAGCGATGTGGCAGTAATTCTTCTATTTGGGTCGCTTTATGCGTCGGCAGCCTTTTCAGCACATCACTTAAATAGGCATACGGATCCAAGCCATTCAGCTTTGCTGACTGGATTAATGTCATGATATTGGCTGCTCGCTGACCGCTGCGCAGCGAACCTGCAAATAGCCAATTCTTACGTCCCAACGCCCAAGGTCGCATCTGGTTTTCCACCCAATTATTATCTATAGGTAGATTGCCATCATCCAGATAGCGGCTTAAAGCTGGCCAACGCTTCAGAGTGTAATTGATGGCCTTGGCGGTTGGAGAACTCGATGGCACAGTCAGTTGATGTTGGTTAAGCCATTCATACAGTTGTTGCATCACCGGTTGACTATGCTGTTGTCGGTATTCGCGGCGCTGTTCTGCCGTACCATCGGTCTTTTTCCTGAGTTCTGCTTCTATCGCATACAGTTTCTGAATCAGCACCAATGCCTGTTCAGCGACCTGACTTTTCCCGGTCACATGCAGTTCATGGAATTTACGACGTGCATGGGCCATGCAGCCCACCTCAATGACCTGACCTGATTTAAAGCGTGCTTTATAACCACTGTAATCATCACAGACTAGATTGCCCTGCCAGCCATTCAGGAACTCTGCAGCATGCTGGCCTGAACGACTATCCTGAAAGGGCACTGTTGCAAATAGGCTGACATGATAAGCTAAATATCTTATTTATTTCGAGATACAGCAGATGAATCCCTTCACTGTCAACGGCAATTTAAAACTGACCCCTTTTACCTTAAAAACAGCAAAGTAAAATTGACCCCTTTGATGATTTATTAAGACTCAATTTGTGGTTGAATTCCTACTCTCTTTTTATCCTTCAAACGATAACTCTCACCCGATATCTGTACCACATGACAGTGATGTAATAGCCGATCTAACATCGCAGCGGTCAACGTAACATCATCCGCAAATGACTTAGACCATTGGCTAAAGGGTAAGTTACTCGTCAATATCGTACTGCCTTTTTCATAACGCTTGGCAATCACGTTAAAGAACAGATTCGCTTCTTCACGTCCAAACGGTAAATAACCAATTTCATCGATAATCAGTAACTTTGGTCCCAGTACCGCACGTTGCATATAGGTTTTCAATTTACCTTGCTGATAGGCTGTACTCAGTTGCAGCATTAAATCCGCTGCGGTAATGAACTTGATCTTAATGTTGTTCATGATGGCCTTATAGCCTAATGCCATAGATAAATGCGTTTTTCCTACTCCGCTAGCCCCGAGAAACACCACATTTTCTGCTCTAGCAATAAAGCTCAGATTGAACAGTTCAATCACCTGTGATTTAGGGGCCCCTAGGGCATAATTAAAATCATAGTCTTCCAGGGTTTTGACTTGAGGCAGGCCTGAGAGTTTCATCAGTACCTGCTGGCTACGCTGTTGCCTGGCAGCATATTCATGCGTCAAGATCGCTTCAACAAAGTCGGCATAACTTCTATCCTGACCTAATGTTTGTTGTGCATGATGTGACCATTGTGATGCGATGGCAGGCAGATTAAGCTTTTGGCAAAGTTGCTCTATACGGTCGTATTGCAGATTCATCAGGAAACTCCCAGCAACTGGTCATATACCGATAAGGGATGCTGCAAACTCTCGTAGGGCATGACATGCTCTGCTGCTGCAACAGGTACAGTGCCAGAACCTGTATCTGATTGCGGTAATGGCGTAAATTTTTGCTGCTCTTGTTGCAGTCGAACAGCCGGTTTTTCTTGCGTAGTGGCATGAATCCGCTGATTGGCGGTTTCATGCAGCCACCGGCCAATGTGGGCATTGGCGACATCAACATCTAACAGTAAACCCGAAGTCTTCAGGCTTGCTTTCAATGGCACAATAAAGCTTGATTTGAGGTATCCATTAAAGCGTTCAACTTTGCCTTTGGTCTGTGCACGGTAGGGCTTACATACGCGGGGACGAAAGCTGTATTTCTTGGCGCAGTCGAGCAGTTTGGGATTCCATTTATGCTGCCCCTCCTGATAGGCATCCCGTTCAATCATGATCGTTTTAGCGTTATCAAACAGGATTTCCTGAGGTACTCCTGCAAAGAACTGAAATGCATTTTCCAGACCATCGATCCATGCATCCGTACGTTCATGATCATAAAATTTCACGAAAGTCGCTCTGGAATACCCTAATGTTGCGACAAAGGCTTTCAAAGTCGTGTTGTTGCGTCGAATTGTGGTGAAATCCACCTGCATTTGTTGGCCAGGTTGGGTTTCAAAACGAATGACTGGCTCCAGTTTGGCAACTGGTTTTAATGTTGCAAGATATTCCCTCAAGATCCTGATCTTTCCTGGATATCCCAACCCTAAAATTTCCTGGTAGAGCACAACGGCAGGAATCCATTCAGGATGTGCTGCATTTACACGATGGAGTAAATAGGGTTTATATGGATCAAGAATACTTGTTCTAGGTTGTGTACGCCGATACTGAGGTGTTTCCTTCTGCCGTAAATATTTACGCACGGTATTTCGGGACACCCCCAGTTCACGAGTAATAGCTTTAATAGATTTACCCTGTTGATGAAGAATTTGGATTGTCACTGCTTGCTCCAAAGTTAACATGTTGAGCAGTCCAAAATGACCGCTATATTAACCAAGGGGGTCAGTTTTTAAATGCCATTAGGGGGTCATTTTTACACTGCCGCTAACAGATTATCATCTTAAAGAAACAGAATGGCGTTGGATGAGGGAGCCTAATGAGCTAGCAACAGAGTTGTGGGACCTCATTAGGTAAAACTAAGTGCAAATCTGCTAGTCTAGAGCCATATTTATTAGCGATTGCGATTGGAAGTGTGGTGACTGGTGTAGCTTATGCCGTGATAAAACAACGGTTAAAATAAAGCCCTTCATAGAAGCTTTGTGAAAGTTATTCAGTGCAATAAATGAATATTATGCTCAATCCTATTTTGGATCAGTTGGAGAGTCTCACTTGAATTTGTCCAGGTAATAGATCATGAGCGATATTGCTGAATAGGATTGCAACCTTACAAATCGAGCCAATGTTCACCCCATCCATTGTAGTAAACATTAAGTTTTTTTGAGCATGGATTTATTTTCTTCTGATACGTTGGCGAGCCCTACTGTTCTGAAATGACAGCTTTGTCCGTTATAATTGTATAAACATTTTGGTGTCTGGTAATTATGTCCTTATTGATCAATTTTCTATCTCGCTTTAGTACTGCAACTCTTCAGCGCAGTCTGAGCTATGCTAAACACATTGATAGGGAAACAATTGAGTTCTTTGAGGAAAATGATGATGTCACGATGTATGCTCAAATTGAAGGGACAGATTATTACGATACCGCGATTACCTATAATCTTAAAAAAGACCGTTTAATCGATGATGACTGCACTTGTCCAGTTGGATATAACTGTAAACATGCTGCTGCTTTAGCGCGGTTATTCTTTCAAGAATATCGTCAGGAATTTCAACAGCGTTATGCTGAATCTCAATCTCCGCAGGGAATCGCAA
Organism: Acinetobacter sp. TUM15064; assembly: GCF_008980265.1. Taxonomy (NCBI): domain Bacteria; kingdom Pseudomonadati; phylum Pseudomonadota; class Gammaproteobacteria; order Moraxellales; family Moraxellaceae; genus Acinetobacter; species Acinetobacter sp. TUM15064. The sequence continues at coordinate 20,392 of NZ_BKFU01000040.1, forward strand.
AACGCCGATGGGGGGATGATCAGGCGCAGCGCTGGTTGAATGATTTTAAACGGTATTTACAACAGACTGAACCAGAGCAATCTGTCAAAACAAACAATTATTTAATTTACCTGCTAGATCAGTCGATCAGCTTAAAGAAATTGACAGTTGATGTTCAGAAGGCCAGACGCAATAAGAACGGCTCAATTGCAGGGGAAAGTTATTATACCCAATATGAAAATATCACCAGAAAGCATCTGACTTTACCTGAACAAAAACGACAATTATTTAACCAGATTTATTATTACGCCAAAATAAACAGCGACGAACGCTTTTATCAAAGCAATCTTGATATCTCAAGCATTTTATTGGAGCATTTCAAATCTTTTATTCAAAGTGGCGATGTGTACTGGAAAAAAAAGAGCCATACTGCACTTCAATGGTCAGAACAAGGCTATCACATCGAACTGATCTGGCAACAAGGTTTAAACAAACAGACAGAGCATTTAAACATTGAATTGGTCAATGGTGATATTCGGCTCGATTTAAAATCAAATCCTCATATTCAGATTCTCGCGAGCCATCCACCATGTTATGTGGATATTCAACAGAACACGGTGGGCCAGTTATATGGTGAATATACGGCAAATCTTCTGTACCATTTTTTACAGATGCCTGATCTTCCAGCTAAGCTCTTGCCAGAGTTTGAGAAACTGACTCATCAATATTCAGACGTGAAAAATCTGCCTCAGCCCGAGTCTATTCAGCATATTGATGTCCTTGAGGGAAGTCCCCAGCCAATTTTACGCTTCGGTGTTTTAAATAAATTTGATTGGAAATGGGAAGAGTCTGTTTGTGCCGAAATTGAATTCTCCTATGCAGGTGGGCGAATTAAAGCAGGTACATCAGGTGACAGTTTTATTGATGAACAGCATGGCAAAATGGTGCGACAGCTTCGGGACTTAGTTCAGGAACAACAGTCAATCCAGCGTTTACAGCTATTGGTCGAATCACTGAAGTGGGTGAAAGATCTTAGTTATGACCATCAATTAAAACTGGATAAACAACGTCTTGATTCTATGGTTTTTGCTTTCTATGGAGACTGGATCAAACAGCTGATGCCCATCAATCAAATTGAGTTGATGGGCTGGCAGATAGAGCATCTGGAAAACAGCCCCTTTAATCTGCAATATGTTGAAAATTTAAATATTTCTATCACTGAATCTGAAGGCCAGCAGGACTGGTTCAATATCGGGGCGACGGTTCAAGACAGTGCAGGCAATTCTTATAATTTGCTTGATGCGCTCGTAGCTTTGGTGCGAGTAAATCCTGATTTACTTGATCCGCGGACGTTTATTCATCTGCATGACAGTCAAATTTTCACCGTGAAAACTGCAGTTGATCAACCTGATTTGGCTCTATCCGCTAGGGATATTAAGCCGGTATTGTTGCATCTGCAGAGCATTTTACAGCAAGAAGAGCGCAGTATTGATCGCTATGATGCGAGTCAATTATTAGAATTGCAGCATAATCTTGGGATGACATGGCAGGTCAGTGATCGCCTGCAGCAATTTGTACAGAAATTCAAACAAGGCTATCAGCAACAACTGCCGACACCACAAGGTTTTCAGGGGGAGTTGCGTCCATACCAGCAGCAGGGCTTAGGCTGGTTACAGTTTTTAAGGGAAACCCAGCATGGCGGGATTCTGGCAGATGATATGGGCTTGGGGAAAACAGCACAAACTTTAGCCCATTTACTCATGGAAAAGCAGGCTGGATATTTGCAGGACAGTCCCGCCTTAATTGTTGCACCCACATCGCTGATGCATAACTGGTTCAAAGAAGCGGAGAAATTTACCCCTCAGCTGAAGGTATTGCTGCTACAGGGGCCCGACCGCCATCAGAATTTTGAGCAGATTCCGCACTATGATATTGTGTTAACCACCTATCCGCTTCTAGCGAGAGATGAAGAACAATTAAAGCAATATGAATATCATCAACTCATTTTAGATGAGGCGCAGAATATTAAAAATCCGCGTGCCAAAGCTGCACAGGTAGTACGGCAATTAAAAGCACGACATCGTTTGTGTCTAACAGGTACCCCGATGGAAAATCATTTGGGTGAACTGTGGGCACTATTTTATTTCCTGATGCCAGGATTTTTATATTCACAAGAAATTTTTAATAAAAAGTACCGTCATCCGATTGAAAAACGCGGTGATCAGCAGTTAAGGCAAAAGCTGGTCAACCGGATTAAGCCCTTCATTTTACGTCGCTTGAAAACTGACGTAGCCAAAGAATTGCCAGAAAAAACCACGATTGAAGTCAATATTGATATGAATGACCAGCAATCCAAGTTATATGAGGCTGTTCGCGCCACGATGCAGGAAAATATTCAGAAAATTGTGGCAGAAAAAGGCTTTAAACGTAGTCAAATTCAAATTTTAGATGCCTTACTGAAGCTACGTCAGGTGTGCTGCCATCCTAGCTTACTAAAGCTGGATTCAGTGAAAATTGGGCAGGCAAACTCTGCCAAACTTGAACAGTTGATGGATATGGTCGTTCCAATGGTGGAGGAGGGGCGAAAAATTCTTATCTTCTCTCAGTTTACCTCAATGTTGGAACTGATTGAGCAACACCTCCATCACGCAGAAATTGGCTATGTGAAGCTGACTGGAAAGACCAAAAAGCGAGATGAAGTCATTACAGCATTTCAGTCTGGACAAGTGCCGATATTTTTAATCAGTCTGAAAGCAGGAGGGGTCGGTCTGAACCTAACTGCCGCAGATACGGTCATTCACTATGATCCATGGTGGAACCCTGCTGCTGAAGATCAAGCTTCAGATCGTGCATGGCGGATTGGACAGGACAAGCCAGTATTTGTGTATAAGCTGATTACCAATAAAAGCATAGAAGAAAAAATTCTTGCCTTACAGCAAAATAAAGCAGAACTGGCACAGTCTATTCTAAGTACCGATCATGAGGGCGAAGCGAAACTGACGGAAAATGACGTGATGAACTTGTTTGAGAAATTTTAGTTTGGTGAACTGTACCGGGTTTGTCGGAGACTTTTTTATTTAAGTTAGGCCACCTAGCTTAACGGGTTAGTCTTATCATAGTAGACCAATAAATAATCTCTTAGATAGGCTGTCTGATGTTTTTAAAATGCCATAACGCCCGGAGCTTTCTTTCCAAATTCGTTTAATTTATTCAGCATGATGCAAATCATGTAGATCTCGCTTTGTTTGATGTTCCCTTGCGAAGCGAAGCTTCCCATCAACTAGATCTAGGGGTAATACCCCCATTTTTAATTAAATTAATAGGTAGAAGCTGCGATCGGTACAATCTTACAATTCGCCTCAACGCCATATAGGTCTTTATTGTTATGGATGAAATCCAGCATTATTTGTGTGGGCGTTCGAGCTCCACCTGGGCGAAAAAAGTGGCTGCTTTACGGAGAATTTCATTCGCACGTTGCACTTCTTTATTTTCACGTTCGGGCTGTTTAATACGTTCTTGATATGGAAGTTGCTGTACTTTAATTGAATTTTGTTGATCTAAATATTTTTGATACCAAACTCGTAAAGTTTCAGGAGTGCAACCAATTTTAGGCACAATCGCAGCCCAATTCGATGGATAATCTTTTTCAAATTCAATCAATAATTGAACCGCTCTATCTCTGATTTCAGGGGTATATTTAGGTTTTTTCATCGGATCACTACGCTTCGCTACGTCTTGCGAAGCAATGCGTCTCATCTCAGAAAGTTTGGTCTCCGACAAACCCGGTACGGTTCAGGATGGAGTACTTCTAGTATTGATATGAGACAGCCTTTAGAGGCTACTTTAAATACCTCAAGGCTTATTCATTTGAGAGCTACATTATAGAATAAGCTCTTCATAGAAGCTTTGTAAAAGCTATTTAGTGCAATAAATTGATATTATGCTCAATCCTATTTTGGATCATTTGGATAGTCTCTGCTTGAATTTGTCCAGGTAATAGATCATGAGCGATATTGCTGAATCGGATTGCAACCTTACAAATCGAACTAATAATTTCATCGACTTCTTGGGCAGAAAGTTCCGCTTCCTGAGTACCAAGTTTTACAAGAGCTTGTCGAGGAATATCCAGTGCCTCACCCATGATATCCATTTGATGATATCCACCTGGCCCTTCACAGAAAGTAACATCATAGGCAGGGGAGAGTTTCCATTGCCCATTTTGGGACATCAGAAATGAAAAGTTTTTGCAATGATCATCTCGATTATTGAAGACTACATTGAAAACAGCTCGCTTGAATGCAATTGCTTTTTCGCGAACATCATTGGTGCAAAAGTGTGCAGCGCGAAGAAAGTTACTGTAGTCTAAACTCCCTGGTGATTTAAAATCAGCTCCGGTGAAGGCCGCTAAACTTTGCATAGGGATACGCATGCCATCGTGGCGGTCAAATCTCTTTGATGCAAATGCGGTTAATCCATTCGGAAGAGTAAAATATTGAGTGTCAGGGGTATCAATATGACAATGACGCAAACATTCTGCATAAACAGCTTCAATTGCACAAACTTCAGGATGCTCTTGCTGAGCGGGAAATTTGATCAGCCAAGCTTCATGTTGATGTGAGCTAACTGTTGAGAATTCGTTGGTGACAGGATCACGATAGATGAGCGCTTTTGGCCTTGCACCTTGTGGAGATCCACCCATAATTAATAAATGCTGTAAAAATTCTGCACCTTCTCCTTTGAGAACTTCCTGAACTTCTTGAGCGAGTTTAATCAGTGGGATATTTTCAGTTAATGCGAACTCAGGTGCTGAAGGTTCAAAGGATAATGCTCCCATCGCATGTGTATTAATATACGTGAGTCTTTCTAATGGCCCAATCCGTGCAGGATTGAATCCATTTTTTTTAAATAAGCGATCCATAAGAAGCATGCCCCAACCATCGGGCAAGGCATCATATATAGGGCCTGGCAATCCCATTTGATGTGTAGGAAAGTTCGTTCTTAATGGGTCACCTTTTAATGGAAGTAGGTAAGAGGAAAGTTCTAAACCTTTACTGATCGCTTCTGGACTGTATTCAAAGGCGATTAATGGCCGCCCTGTGATTGCGGTTGAGGAGACCAGTGTACCCCAAAGCCAATATTCACCCCATCCATTGTAGTAAACATTAAGTTTTTTGAGCATGGACTTATTTCCTTTTGATACGTTGGCGAGCCGTATTGCTCTCATAGCGGAGAATGTCATTTACACTGTTTAAATGAGGTTTAAAGAGTTCCTCTAATTCTTTTAATCGGCCCAATACCATGGCAACACGTACTAAATTTTCAAATGAAACATTTCGACCAGCTTCCAGATTAGATACTGTATTCACACTAACACCAGCACGTGTAGCGACGTCTGCCTGAGTCATTTCCAGATAAAGTCGTTCTTTGCGAAGCCTTTCACATAATAACGTGACAATCTCTTCAGGTTTTTTGAAGTTTAAATCCATAATATTGGGTCTTATATCTATATATATCTATTAAAACACAAAATAATGGAGTTATATAATAAACTGACTTAGTCGGTAAGAAAGGTACTTTATTGGCCTGATTAGATCCTACTAGACTAAAGAAGTCTAATTAGATATTTAAAATCTAAAGGAATCTAATACGTAAGCGTCCGCTGAACCCCATAGCTATTTTTTAATTCGGTTCAGGTTTCCAGCGGTGTGGCAGTAATTCTTCTATTTGGGTCACTTTATGTGTGGGCAACCTTTTCAGCACATTACTTAAATAGGCATACGGATCTAGGCCATTCAGCTTTGCTAACTGTATTATTGACGGAATTAGGCCAGACATATACATCTTGAGAAGAGGGGAAATTCTTATTCCTTGCATTTGAATTATTGGAGAGGGCCATCACTTTCAAATTTTTCTGTAATACTTTGCTTATCTTAAAGTTTAGCCCGAAGACCTTCCACCAATTGTAAAATAGAGGCCAATCCCTGAGGGTTCTGAATCTGTTCTATTGGAATGTCACTCATCAATTTATTGGGTGATCTCATAAAATGCTGCATCCAGGCTGTATCCCCACCTGTCAGAGCATCTAGTGATGTGGTAATACGGATTAAAGTGAGGGCGATTTCTCCCTGTTTTGAAGTGGGATCTAATTCAAGAGATGTTAAAGTTTTCACCGAATCTATATTGAGTGTTAAGGCTAGTTGATCCTGTGCAAGACCAAGTCGTTTAGCAGCAGCTAAAACTGCCTTAGCTAATATCATTTTCTGTTTTGCAGTTTTTTCTGATGTTGTATACATGACCGATCCCTGTTTCAGACGCTGCTAATTCATAGAGTTTATACGATTTAATTATCGTTGATTAGACATCCAATGTTTACTAAAGATATATTAAATTTGACTTTAGATAAGGAAACAACGGTTAAATTATTTAACAGCATGTGGCTGTTTTTAGACCTTCAGCTTTAAGTTCAAGAGATCGAGGTCTGCCGATACATGCTAGATGTAAGCAAAATTTAAATGCAGCAAGAGCATGACCATCTTTTACTGAGTAGAGTTGTAGACGAGGAAACTCCTCTTGAGTTGGTGGATGTTTATCTGTTGATGCTTTTGCTAATTTGAAAAGTTGAGGCTGTTGTTTAGCATCTAACTTTGTTTGCAAATCTTGTCCAAGTAAGTGCCAAAATTTGGCAGGAAATAAAGCCTTAACTTGGGAGTAAAAATGTTCGAGTTGATCGATATCCTTCCAGCGATAATGGATACCTGTGTGTGATGCGGTCACTCGATTCAAAAATATATTCAGGACGCATGCAATTTGTATTGGATTTTTACGACATATTTTCTGTAGATGTTCAAAAAAATAAGTCACCGCATGAAGCTCTTCAGCGCTATCAAGCATTGCTGGTTTTAAGTGGGTTGAGCTATCAATACTAAATAAACGTGGATTCCCTTTTTTTGATTTAATGTTTGCTAAATTTAGAGCATTTTCATACCAATAATTGACGAGTTCTTCTGGCAAGCACATACGTTGAGCTGTACTTTTAGGATCGTTAGTAGTCTCCAATATATTGAGCGTTTCATAGAAGCGTTGAAGTGAAATTTTAGAATCTTCTGTTCCAACAAAGAAAGCAAAAAAATCATGGGATTGATCTATTTGTAACGACAGTTCATCTAAAATGTCAGTAGCATTACTTTGAAGCCATTTTGTTTGATCGTTCAATAATATAGTTGCTAGAGCGGCCTGGTTTTTTTCAAAATTAAAGTCTTTTTCATCATTTGTTATTTGCAAATTTTTAAACGTTGCATTGTGACCCATAATTTTTTTAGCCAATTCATTAGGCATATCCGGATGATGTTTTAGTAGTTTTTGACCAGCTATGAGATAACCTAAATGAATATAGCTTTTGAATGTTTCAACTGGCTCTATATGTCCTAAGAGATGTGCAATAACAAACCAATGGTTTTGTCCATGTTGATTTTGAAGTAGCTCAGCTCGAATTTTTTGATATTCGTTTTCGCTATAGTCGGTTAGCTTTTGCACAAGTGGTGCATATTCACAGTTCAGTAAAAGCGATAAATGATTCGCTGCAGTGTGACGAAAAGAGTGAAAGGAGTAATGATGCCCTTTAAAGACCTGATTTAATATCAGTTTTAGGGGTACGGTGACAGGGTGTTTATTCAGTTTTTTATTTTCATTCAAGTTGCTGAATAAATATAAACTTTTCTTATTTTCTAAGCGTTTTTCAACAACAAAATCGCTAAAGAATTGGTACTCATCATCTTTTAGCAAAGCGTATGCAGGCACAATCCGTTCCGCACTATCCGTTTTGAGCAGATGTTGATTCCCTTGTTTTTTTGAACCATAAGGTTGAACCCAGATAGAAAATTGATTTAAACCCTCGATATCTTTTACACGTAACCCGAGTATTTCGTTAATACGCATACCAGTACGGTAAGCCAAAATATAAATGATTTTTAATAATTTATAGTGATGGTCTGAGATGGATTGGTTATGTAAGAGCTGATTTAACTTCTTTAATATGACCTGGAAGGCTGTGTGACCTATGATGCGTGCCCGTGGTCGACTTTGCGATGCAATAAATTCAAGTTCGAAATCTTCTGCTTGAAAAACAATTTGTTGAAAGGTATGAAAGCGTTTCAACATGTGGATTGTTTGGTCTTTAGATTTTTTTAACTCAGGTTGATCTACTTCATCAGCAAGTCGTGTATTGCTAATGATTTGTTGATAGATTTTGTTCAGCAGATCATTAATGTCATCGTCGGCATCGATGTATTGTAAGGCATGAGTTAAAAACGGTTCTGCGATCCGGGTGTAATATGTATAGATTGAACTATCTGCGAGTTTTTGATTGTCTTGAAATGCCTTCGTGTACTGAGTTGTATCAAAATCAAAGGCGGCTGATAATTTTTTTATTTGCTCTGAACTTGGTCGATAGAGACTGATGAGCCACAAAATAATACGTTTAGAAAACTCATTAAACTGCTCTTGGTGACGCAGGCAAAAATCAATAATGAGTTTAGCAGTGCCTTGGTCCGTTGATGTGCGCATAATTTTCAGCAAGTTTTTATGAATAAATATCACATTTTCTACTGCTTCAGACGTATTGAGATCTGGTAGGACTTTGGCTGTAGAAGAGACATTTCGTTCGATTTCAGCACTTAATTGAGTTTTAAATTTTGGGAATGCAAAGTTTTCAAACTCATGTTCTGATAAACCACACGTGAGAGTGTTTTCTAACAAACATTGTGAAAGGGCAGGATCAACATCTGCATTCTGCAGTTGTAGCCAATTAAAATTGGCGTAGTCACGTAAAAACTTAAAAGTCTTGTTGGTGTATGGATGTTTTATTTTTTGAAAAATGAGGTGCAGATACGCATTCACGTCTAGACTGATGTCACGAATTTGTCTTGTATTGAAGTGAATGAGCCAGAGTCGTGTGAGTTGATCTGGGATAAAATTACGTGATTTTCGAATTGTTTTTTCATCAACAAATAGATCGCCATAGCTTGGAGAAAGTGGCTCTAAAAAGATGATATTAAAATCGAAAATTTTTTGGATTTTTTCAGGGTTTTTTAAATGTTCGAGCAAAGCATTTAATGAAGCTATTTGATTTAATCCACCGTATAACATTGAGCAAAGCAGAATATTCCCAATAATTTCATCATCAGAAAAAGCGGAACTATCTTGAGCAAGAATCCAGTAATCCCACAGTTTTTCGAGGATGATGTCAATTTCATGACCGGCTTGGATCCAATCTAGGGTGAAAATTGGTTCATCGCGTTTCATCTCAAAGGTGAGATAAGGTAGTGGGAGGTCTAGGTTATTACTTTTATTGAGGTCTTCGATATATGTTCGGAAGAATTCATGAGCATATTTTTTCCAGGCAAGATTCGGTGCTTTACGTTTAATAAACTCATAAATTGCAGGATAAGCTTGAATTAAGTCTTCATTTGAGAATTTTTGCTCATCAAAGTACTGTCGGAGCTCTTGTTCTGCATCAGCTCGTAGGTTCTTTTCTAATTCATTACGTTGAAGTTGACGTCTATCTTCAGCATAGCGTTTTTTTGGGATTTTTTTATTGAATGATGACATGAACTTCAATCCCGCTAATTTTAAATTGATCTTTCATTTGCTCTAAAACATTCGCAATTTTAGAAAATTGAGATAGTGATAAACTGGAAAAAGGATGTGCTGCTTCTTGTTGCATGAGCTCATGTCCAAAGAGAGCTAAAATCTCAGGTTCGGTAATTTTATGAGTCAAAAATGCACGAGCTGTATGGCGATGCCAATTTGCATGATCAAGTCCTAATTCAGGATGGAAATTTTTGACTGTAGAAGGACTTAGTGGTTTCCACTCATCATCTTGGATGATTCCCAAAAAGGGCAGCTTACTTGCTTCTATTTGTTGTATAACACCATTTAAAGCTGGATGACTCATCATGATTTGAGTCGAAAAATATTCTAAAAATTTAAGGAATTTTTTTATCTCTTCAACTAAAAATGAACAAAGTGGGATTAGACGTCCGAATCCATTGCGGCCGCCTACTTCTTTGTCAGAAACCATCAAAATTTGGCGTTTTAAATTAAAGTTTTTAAGAAATCCAGGGAATTCAGCAACGGGGCGTGCTGCTGTAAAAAGAAGGAGGATATGCCACATCCATATGTTGTAGTGGTTGTATATAGCAATCAGATCGTCTTCAGCTTGTGAAAAAATATTAAACTTCAATACAGCAAAAATCTCTGTAATGACCTGTGGTTTTGGAGCTTTACGACTACCAAAATGAGTTATTGAATCAGGGAGCGAAGGTACACAACTTTCATATGTGCTTGCTACATCTGCACAAAGTGATTTTAGAATATCAATATATTGTGCATGTAATCGTGGAATATTCTGATGACAATAAGAAACAGATGATGACTGATTGGCATCAATCCCTGTGATTAAATCTGCGAGTTGTTTATTCCCTGTTTTTGCAAGAACCGTATGATGCAGTAGAGAACTCACCTTTACGACAGACAGTTTTGGAATCAATAATTCTTGTCTTAATTTGCGTAAATATTGCTGTATATCATCGAAACTAACCGAATCCATTTTGCGCAGATCCTCAATGAATAGATTCGGGATTGGAATGTCTAAATAGATCGTCTGATTGAGCAAGTTGTCTGAATACTCAAAATTGCGGTTCTCAAATACATTAAAGTGACTGTTTAAGAAGACCTGATCATTTTTATAGATCAATTTTTGGCGGTTATTTAACTTTTTAGCTCGCTTGCTTTGTATATATAGCCACTCATTCACACTATTACCGGTCAAAAATGCGAGCATTAGGATCAAAGCACTTTTATTTTGATGTTCAGAGTAGTCCACATGAAGTCTTTTCAGGAGATGGTTCACGCTAGATGGATTCGGAAAAAAACTACTCGACGTGAGTAAATGTTCTTTGCGTTGAATATGTTTTGCAACAAGCGGTAGAACATAGATTTGACTCGTTTCTGAATGTGCTGCGAGTGGTGTGACGTCAGTTGGATTGACAACAATTTGCCGATTAATCGGCTCATCGATTAAGGTTTCTATATTCAGTGCTTTAGATTTAGCCCCTTTTTTGATTTCGATACTTTCTTCAATGAATTGTTCTTCATCAAGAAACTGATGTTGAAGCTGCGTATCGATACTTGCACGTGCAATCTTCGCTTTGTTTTTTAAAATGTAGTTAAAAGTAATGCGAATATCATTGAGTAGATTGCGATCAAACTCAGGCAATTCATCCGTATCTAATGTGATCAGATGTTGAATAAATTGCTCTAAGCTCTGTGTTGGATCTTGAAGATAGGTACTCCAGAGACGTTGATACTCTTGTGTATTTTGATATTTTTTTTCAGTATCTAAATTTTTATTTGCAGTCCTAAAGCGCTGGAATAAGCGCTTTACGGTATTGAAGTGTTCTGTGTGTGCTTGTTTAAAAAGCTCTGGTTTAAGCTCAGGAAGAGCAATTAAATAAATTGCCGCTTTTAAAACTAGAATATTCCAATTTTTTGCATGCGTGTGTGATGCAGGTAATTGCGCAATTGAATTGATGTATGACGTAATGGATAAATCACTAATCTTAACTTTTTTCGTGAAAGGGATTACCGGAGGTGTCGGCAGCTGCGAATCAAACTTTATATCGATATCAAAGTAATCGAGATTGAGACCAACCAGAAAATTGTCAGTCTGTTGAGAAGACAATAGTTTAAGCACAAAGTTGATATGTTGCGTACGTTCAAATTGCTCATCACCAAACAGTTTTTCTAGTGTTTTTTGCAGTGAAATAACTGTCAAATCAATATGCTCGTTTAGATCGTTCGACACTATGATCTCCAAATTTTTTCTGTACTTATACAACTATCAGAGTGATCAACGAGTTCTTTTACACATCTGCTGTTGAGTGATAATTCATTAAAAATATGTGTACGCTGTTGTTTGATATTTTTAGTACGCTGATTCAGTTGATTTCGAGAACATGAAAGTAGTTGTGCTAGCAGTTCCAGACTCATTTGATGATGTGGCTTTAAAGATGATTCTTTGTTAAGGGTCAATAGTGTTTGACGTGAAAGATGTGTGTTAATTAAATGCAATGTTTTTCGTGGATTTAACGAACGAATATCAAATTTTGTAGATTTGATGAATTGAATAAATTCACGACTGCATAACTCCATCAGAAATGCTAACTCATCCTCTGAAAAAGATTGTTGATGATGAATAATTAAAGTGACTTCATTAATATCTTGCTTTAAATAGCTAAGATATAAGTTAATATTATTGAAAATGGAGTAGTCATCAAATTCTGAAGTTTTCCACACATGGAGTTCTTTTATGCGATTAGAAATATCTAAATCTGCAGTGAGATTTTTAAACATATTTAAGTAGCATAAGTTGAAACCATACGCTTGTGGATGAATGGTGATTCTTCTTTTTTTGAAATTTTTTAGAGTACTTATCTGTGTTGCTGGAAACTTCAAAAGTAGTTCAGATGTCAGATCCATGTGTGCTATTGAATAAAAATAATACAGCAATACTTACGTATATTTAGAGTTTTTGAATATGGCAGGAGGTATCATTTTTTCCTTGTTTTTAAAGTTTATTTATTATTGAAAGTTTCAAATTTTCCTCCTCGATTAGATACTCACTATTAGTTAGCTATATTTGTGAGTTGGCAAAAAATATCATGTTTCTATTATGATGTTCACATAGCAGATTACAATGAATACAGTAGGGATGAGTATAGTTGATTATTACAATAACAATGCTCAAATTTGATCTTTTTTAATGGTAATTAAAACCAAACAGGAGTCAATTTTTGATAAGTATGTAGACAAATTTAACATGATTGATATCGGGAGCCGTATATGGAAATTAAACAATAGAAACAGGTAGAAGTCGTTACAGATGTTGTATGTGATATATGCAACCAATCAACGAAACTGGAGTTTGGCACTTTATCGGCGCATTGGGGCTATGGTTCCAAGCATGACGGGGAAAGATATGAATTGCAGTTATGTGAGAAATGTTTCTTTTATGCCTTAGCGACATTAAGAAAAGAGCGAGCAGATGAGTTTATGTTTGATGAAAACTTTGACCCTTCAACCCTAGATGGGTTTGGGTTGAAGTGAACCTATCATCGCGACAGGTTCTAAGAATCCAGAAAATAATGATTCAGATCCACGCCAGCAACTTCATTTTTAATGGCGAGTAAGGGATTCAGGAAAAATATTTTTCTTTGCTTCGAGGTCACTGATTTCGGAAAAGGCTTGAATACCGCCTGCGGCTTTAATTCCATCTAAAGCGACAGATAGAGCTTCCTGATCTGACGGGAATGTTTCATCCCATACAGTAGAAGTACCACTTTGGTTCACCACTTCCAGTGTCCAGTCACTATCAGGTAATCGATAAATTAGAATTTCAATTTGCTCATTATCCTCTTGTAGAACTTGAGATAAGGGAGAGTCGATTAAATCATTTTCATTATAATCCAGAGTACTGTCATGATCAGACATCAGCGGCAACCTTTATTGTATTTAACATCCTTCCATAGTAATGAATGAATTAAATTTTGCCTAGCAGTGGATATTATGGGGTACAAAGAATGGCTAAATTCAAAAAATAATTGCCCCGACAATAAAACAAAATAATCCAAAAATTACCCAAATCCAGACATTCGATTTGGGTTTCTCAGTATGTGATGTATAGAGTGGTTGTTGTTCCTGAGCAGGATTCTCTTGGTTGCCAGCTCTGTTCTTATAGGGTTGGTGCTTGGAATAGGATAGGCCTGTGCCTGGAATACCAACGCTGGTTCGGGTGCCTTTTTTGCCAATATTTAAAGAAGCACCAGGTTTGCCAATGCTCGCGCTACTAATGCCTTTATGCGTCAGATTGATTTTTAATCCAGGTAATATTTTAATACTCTTGCGAAATCTGAAGCCCATATTTCTCCCCTATAAAATTGAATCTACCTTATTTTATGAAGTACAATAAGAGAGGTGGTCCCACATGTTTGAACAACTAAAAGCTTATTTATAAGTGATACTCTGCTCTAGTTAAGCTACCTTATTTTGTTGTGGTAGCTGGTCATAGTAAAACTCATCTGGAGTCATTTTGTCCAG
>NZ_BKFU01000041.1:0-34408 GCF_008980265.1 Acinetobacter sp. TUM15064
CTGGACAAAATGACTCCAGATGAGTTTTACTATGACCAGCTACCACAACAAAATAAGGTAGCTTAACTAGAGCAGAGTATCACTTATAAATAAGCTTTTAGTTGTTCAAACATGTGGGACCACCTCTAAATTAAAGAATTCAAAAGAGGTGAAAGTAATATAATTGTTCAAATAATTACAGCGGAATTATCTGATTTTATTTGGCAATTAACCGATAATTATGACAAAGATGATTTCGAAAAATCTCAAAAGCAGTTTGTTGATAAAATAACCAAAAACAATGAAAGAAATTATAGTAACGTAGAAACACTACCCTCTTTTTTTGACCAATTAGCCATTATTCTAAAAAGTAATCAATATCAATACTTTAAAGAACGATTTTTTAGAGGACACTCCTCTATCAGATATCGCTTAGAGCCATCAAATTATAGATTCCATTCGGGCAAAAGAATATATCTTGATAACGAAGATAAACTATTTCGAGAATTAATCATCAATGAACCAATACATTTTCAAAATGATAAAAATGCATTAGAAATTTTAACAAGAATGCAACATTTTGGGTTGCCGACGAGACTATTAGATGTAACCTTGAATCCCCTAACTGCCTTATATTTTGCTTGTAGTAGCAAGGATAGTGAGGATGGTGAAGTAATTATAATTTTACCTAATCAAAATAACATTAAATATTATGATTCTGATACTGTTAGCTGCCTAACAAATTTAGCAAAAATGAATATGCATGACAAAAATGATATAGAAAATTATTTGCTAACGAAACCGACACCTAAAAAACTTAATTACAGAAAAACATCGCATAAAAAATTTCTACATTTCATTAAAGAAGATAAACCTTATTTTCAAAATTTAATCAACACTAGTGATTTAACCCGCATCGTATGCATCAAAAGTAAATTAAACAATGAAAGAATTGCAGCTCAAACAGGTGCTTTTTTATTATTTGGTATAAAATCTAGAATGAATGAAAAATCTGATTACAATTATAAAATTCATAGAATACGTATTAATAAAGGTTCTAAAGCAAACATCTTAAAAGAGCTTGATCTAGTGAACATTAATTCAAGAACTATTTACCCAACTCTAGAGAATACAGCTAAGTATCTATTAGAGAAATATAAATGACCATCAAAAAAGTGTCCTCTATCGCCAAACTCGAAGACTTAGGACGTATTCAACTTTCAAAGTCATTCTTTATGCGCGACTTCCAATACCCTCATCCCCCGCCTTCTCCCACTGGGAGAAGGAGCTTTCATTGTAAATTTGATAGCACCATATATTTAATAATGAATGTCCCCTCTCCTTTTTAAGGAGAGGGTTAGGGAGAGATATTTAAAAATTCAAAACTCTGATTCGTAAAAGGATAGCTAAAACTACCTATCTAATTCCCAAAATCTACTACACTAACCACCATCTATTACTTTAAAACCATAACCATTTTCAAAAAATCAAAGGACAAAAATGAAAACAGCTATCCTCACACTTTCTACCCTTACCTTCCTCAGCACCACCGCATTTGCAGAAACCAAACCCGCAGTTCCAGCGAAAGAAGCCAGCCAAATCTTTAAAGCTGCAGGCTTTTCAAAAACAAAACATGGCTGGGAAGGTAGCTGCGACACAGGTGAAATCACCACATACAAAGACCTCAATGGTGACAGTCTAAAAGACGCAGTCATTTCAGACTACAGCACCATGTGCTATGGCAACACAGGTATCGGTTACCATATCGTTACTCAGCAAAAAACTGGAACTTGGAAACTCATTTTTGAAAACATGGGCATCCCTACTTTTCTAAAAACCAAAGGAAAAGACGGCTGGCCAGATATTGAAAATGGTGGCCCCGGATTTTGTTTTGCTGTTTACCGCTGGAATGGTCAAAAATATGATGTCAACCGTTATGAATATCAGGGCAAAGCGTGCACATTAGACTATTAATACATCAGCATAGTAAATTTCATATCAATGAATATATAAACTGATTGATTTAACAAGCTTTTACAGACAGTTAAAACGCCTCAATTACTTGGGGCTTTTTTATAAAAATGACGTCAGCTATACGACTAAAGAGCACTAAATGACTTAAAAATGACATCGTAACTGTGCTAATTTAGATCAAAATTGAATATAAATATGCACAAACAATAAAGAGGGTTTAAAGATGTCAAAACAAATTTTAATGCTCGTCGGTGACTATGCCGAAGACTATGAAACGATGGTGCCTTTTCAGTTCTTAACGGGTCTCGGTTATACCGTACACGCAGTCTGCCCCGATAAAAATGAGGGCGAAAGCATCGCTACAGCCATTCATGACTTTGAAGGTGAGCAGACCTATAGTGAAAAACGCGGTCATAATTTTACCATTAATTACAACTTTGAAGCGGTACACACTGCGGACTATGTCGGTTTAGTCATTCCCGGTGGTCGTGCGCCTGAATACTTACGTATGAATGAACGTATCCTTGAAATCGTACGTGAGTTTGATACTGCGAAAAAACCAATTGCAGCGGTTTGTCATGGTGCACAAATTCTTGCGGCAGCCGATGTACTCAAAGGTCGTACTTGTTCAGCTTACCCTGCGTGCGCAGCCGAGGTGAAACTAGCAGGCGGGACTTATGCGGACATTGAAGTGACAGAAGCTGTAACCGATGGGCACTTGATCACAGCGCCTGCTTGGCCTGCACACCCTGCTTGGATGGCGCAGTTTATTCAAGCTTTAGGGGCGACTGTGACGATTTAATTGTCTTGTTCTTCAAATGAATATTTTATGATATGCCCTATCATCTTTTTAGATTCAAAAATAAAAAAGCTCCTTCGATTCAAGGAGCTTTTTTAAGCGCTGTTCTTTTTAAATGACTACAAACCTTCGAGTTGGGCATCACATCCCGCCCATTCATTTACATAATTTAAAGATCTAAGTGGTTTTAGTTCAACCCTTTCACCAGTGGACATGATTTCATTGATTGCCAAAGAACACTGCATTCCGCCAGCGTTATCCAATAACTCATAATTTTTATTTGTTGCAAATTTATAAACCGCATTTACGCTACAACCACGCAACTCTACGCCATTGTGGTAACTTTTATATGCACTAATTGCTAAAAAACGTTCAGCAGGTACTTTAAACTCAGCAAAATTAATTTCAGCCGGCGGAAAAGGCATGTCTAATAATTTTTGTTTATACTTAATCTGACTGCTTTGCATTTGTTCTTTAAATGATCCCATACTTTCTACTTCGGGTAACATTTGGAAGTTTGGCTGCATTGAAGTCATACACCCATTTGGGTATAAACGTACGCCAAAGTTATTTTTATTTTCAATCCGAAGCTTTGCTGTGTGCTCAGCATTAGAGTCTTGATATAACTTGAGACCTAACATTTTTTTCGATTGATTCACCATTCCTGCACTACAACCAACTAATCCCAAGACTAAAAAGCCAATCACTATTTTTTTCATCTATTGTAAAAATCAATTAAAAATTCACATCAAATACTAGCAAATATAATTAGTTACACAACTTATAATTCTATTTATAAATGATATTTTGATCTTCCGAATAAAAAACCTCTTTGGAGAGAGGCTTTATGATTCTTAGATTAGCATTTAAATACAACTACCTCGTCACACCCAACTTATTCCAAATTTCTGGGGTTAAAAAAGTCGTGACCAATTTATTCAAATCCACATAGCGCAGCACACCTTGTAACTGCCCTTTCACTTCAGGATTCTTTAAAATTTCCTCACCCGTAATCTGTCCAAGTTCCTGAAAGCTATCTCCAACCGCTTGTATGCCTTCAGCTTGAATCACAGCTTTGGTCTGGGCTGAACATTGCTCCACCAAAATGCGTTGTAAAACCTGGGCGAGGTTTTTATCTAGCTGTGTACGCTGTGCATCGGTGACATTGCTATACACTTTCAAATCTGGATGTGCCGCCAATGCCGCAAACGTCCACTGTAACACGGTGGTTTTATCTGTTGCTGTCGTTGACTTCACCAAACAATTACTCAGTTGGTCGACTGTGGTACTGGCTGTTGCAACTTGGACTGAACTACACAATGCTACTGCCAAAACAGCATGACGAAAAATAGCAGAAGACCGACCACGTAAAATGCTTAAAACAGGCTGTGACATAAACTCAACTCCAATCAACAATTGCATTCTTTGTATCACAAAGCCCGTCAATCAGCCTGTTATGGAACTGTAAAATTACCGCGTAATTGAAGCAAAAAGATAAAGTCGCTTCATTCAAGTGATATCTATATTCAACTCAGCAGATTCAAACGCATCGAGCTGTGGATGAATGGTCGGGCATGCGTTCCAAAACCAATAGAAGTAACCTTTGGGATCAAGCAGAGTATGCATCTGTATCATAGATTGACCGCTTTCGGCCTTCCAACACGCTAAAGCAGCATTACGGTTATTATGTAAATCGACAAATTCAGGGGCGACTTGCTTTGGCATTTCAGGAATATAAAGCGCGTCGCCATATTCCACCCACAAATCAGCCAAGTAAATTTTTCGATCTTTAGGAAAATAGCGTCCTACTGAAATCACCAACGGTAATTGATTGGGGTCGGTCGAAGCAAATACATGCGGAAAATCATGATGTTCCAAGTCTGTGATGACAAAAGGATATAAGGTTTTCTCGGTCAAATTAGCCTGAGATGAATCGTAAGGAAAAAAGTGACCTGCCATCATGCCATAACGATATTCAATTTGAGATAGCATCTGCTCTGTTGCGACAACTGCAATCGCTTGTCCTGCTTTGACTAAAGTCATACCAAATGCAGCGGCCGTTTCAGGCGTGGCTTTGAGTGGCATAAACTCAAAAGTGTTTCCTGCGAACGCAAGCTGAGTTTGTTCCCCCCAATCGGTTTGGATCGTTTCAATCTCTTCAGGCACAGCATATACATGCCCCATACTCATACTGGCATTGGTCGATGATGCAGAAATGAGTTCAATAGCATCTGACAGATCAGCTAAAAACACAGGAGTCCCACCATTATTGTAAAAATATGGTTGAGCAGAAATATCAACGTCTATTTCTTGCAAAGTCTGATCTAACAAAGGTGCAGTAAAATAGGTGGCTGGGTTTGTGACATGACTCATGATCTAGTTCCTTTGGTTTAGATGCCCACATGAAGTCCTGTCAAAAACAGCCGAAAATATTACTTCATTTGTTTGAGCATATTTTTAGCACCTGTATGGTTATGGTTTTTGGCTAAGTTCTGCAACACGTACTTTGCCTGCCCTTTAGGGTTAGAAAAACGACTGCTATAACTTGGGATACTGGTTAAACAACGTGCAACTAATATGCCTGATTCGGTATAAACATTTGAGGCATCTGAACCTGGTAAACGCCCATAGTTATATGCGCGTTGTGCATTATTGCAAGCAGTGACTTGGTTGCGACCACTGTTAATATCACGGCGAGCTGCCACATACAGTTTGGTCTGTTGCTGTTGTGGTGTTTCTACAGCTTTGTTGACCTTAGGTTGTTCTTCGACTTTAGTTTCCTTTTTGCTCTCCACTTCTTTTTTCGGCTCTTCTTTTTTCACCTCTGACTTTGTCTGCGGAGCTTTGGTCACCGTTTTCTTCGTTACAGTACTAGGGGTGGTATTTCTTGGTGCTTGTCCATGTTCAGCCAAGACTTTAGTTTGTAGATTCACCACACGAGTATCATTGGAACTTGGTAGCTTACGTTCAGACAAAGCCTCTATGCTGACTTGCCACTGCTCACCATTTTTAAGTTGACAACGAAAAGTACCCGTTCCCTGTTTTAAACTGTTATAAGTGCGAAGTAACTTTTTCGCCCACGGATCTTTCACTAAGCTAAAACTACTTTTTTGTGTCTGAGTAAAACGTCCACCATGGGCTTGGCAATACTGACTGAACATGGTTCGTGGATAGAGCACCTCAATGTCTTTTTCATTTTGTACACCCACTTTGTGGTACACATATTCTTTGCTGCTTTTGTCAGTATCATTAATTTTTCGTTCTACAATGAGTTCTTGTGGTGATGCAATATTTGTAAACGGTTCTTGTGCTATATTTCCCAGACTAGTACAGCCCTGTAACACACTCCCCAAAACCCCAAATACCCATAAAATTTTATAATTCACTACGACTTTACTCTTAAACACCCGCATAAAAACATTAGCGGAAAGATCATAAAATAACAAACTCAAACTACTGTTTTTATTATTTATTTTAGCTTGATGAATACATCAAAATGATGTGTTTTATGATAAATTCAACACCATTTAATCAATTTAGTTTGAACCATACAACACAAGTTATAGACAAAACGATGCTTGAGCACATAAAAAAACCTGCCCTAGAGGCAGGTTTAAAAACAATGCGTTTATTCGTCAAGTGTCGACTCAAAAGCTTTCAAACGTTTATAAATCGAAAGTAGCTCAATAATGGTTTTCCATGACATGATGAGATATTGAAATGACTCACGGACTTTATCAAATACATTACCAATTTGATTGATTAAACCAAGAGTCATTTTCCCGGCTGCAATCGCAGGAAATAGCACAACAAGACTATATAAAATGTCCAATTGTTTATACCAAGTTGCCACTAAGTTGAAATAAGCATAGTGAAAATACAAACGGAAATAGTTTTTACGTACCCGACTAAATAGTTCAGTCAATGTCGCGGGTTGAGCACGATCTGCATGATCTTCCCCATAAACCAATTCTTTACGATACGCAGCTTCAACTTTTTGGTTATTAAACTCTAAACCTGGTAGTTTGCTTCCCACCACCATTAACAGAACTGTACCAAAAATAGCCCAAATAATGGCCGCCCACACTAAAGAATGCTTTACTTCACCAACGACAGGTAGCTCTGGTACATGTTTCGATAACTCGAACAAAATTGGAAGAAAAGCCACCAATACCATTACTGCTTTGATCAACTCTACGCCCAAATCTTCCATAATCGTGGCAAAACGCATGGTGTCTTCTTGTACACGTTGTGATGCCCCCTCGATATGACGCAATTTTTCCCAACGCTCGGTGTAATATTCATTCATCGCTGTACGCCACCGGAACACATAGTGACTGGTAAAAAAGGCATTGATCACCGCGAAAGTCACTGCAATCATGGCAATATACAAGAAAGTTAAAGTCCCCATATAGAGTTCTTTGATATTACCTCCTTTACCCAGCATGCCTTGAATCGTATCCCAAAAAGGACCGTACCAAGCATTGATTGCAACACTCACTTGTACACCAAACCAAATGTTAAACAGAATAAATGCAGAACCCCAGATCGACCATCTTTGCCACTTATTATCTGAAAAAAAACGCCAGAACGAGGCAAAGAGTGCTGTTGCTATAAAAAACCATAGGTAAAACCAAAGAAAGGAAGACGACCAAAAACGGCTTACACCAATAGGCAGTTCAGCTGTTGCATATCCTTGTGGCCATCCTATAGCACTTCCCCATGTGTTGCCTCCCGTATACCACAGTACGACATTGATCACAGACCACAGTAATACTGAAAGGAAGAACCATTTAGGGCTTGGGAAAAATGACTTAAACATGAACGATGTATATCCCTTTTATTTTTAAGGTATGCAATCCCTGCATACTAATCCTTATTTCTTAATTTAGTACAATCGCATTACAGCAAGTTTGTACACTTTACTTATCCTGATTTGGTTATACGTTATTTTATTTAGTTACAAATCTACAAGTCCTCATCTAGATATTTTTATAACCCCGAAGTCAAAACCCATTTAAATCAAATAAAATCAATAATTTAATCGCAAATATCTGAGCATTCTTTGCACTTAGATGTTTTTTTGTCTGCTGTAGATTTCTTTGGCCCTAAAGTGAAAGCCATTCTTTAGATTTAAAATTTCTATGTATATAAAAATGCTCCAAGCTTATCTTTCGATTACTTTTTGATTTAATGGATAAAAGATCATTTTTACACACATAAAAATTACTTCATGTTAGTATCGAGACATTAAAAAAAATTGTTGGGTCTGTTCCATGGAAACACTAGTACTTGAACTGATAAAACCACTAACACTGACAAAAGAAGACTTTCCGCCCATTAACTTTGAAGAAGGCACCATTTTAAAAGTCATCATGAAAACCCCAACGGGTTACCTTGTGACAGCGGATTCACGTTTTAATTTTACTGTCTCTTATGATGATGAAAATCAGATCTGGCAGAAGCTCTAGTTTAAGCCTCTTCTCTTAGAAAAATAAAATTTACTCAAACTGATAAAAATAAACATTCATCTTTTTTATAGATTTAAAACTGATTGTTTTTATTAAAATTTGGGTTCTTCATACCCTATCAGCACATGAATAGCGTGCTGATAGTTTTCTACACTTATTGATTTTATGATTATTTTTTCCACCAAATCCAAATTTGCACAGCGATCATAATAATAATTGCAATACCGACAAAATAAGGATGTGATACTTTCCAAAGCATAAGTCCAGCAGCAAGACTCATACTCAACAAAGAAAGTATTTTCGCTTTTGTCGGTAAGGTTTTATGTTCTTTCCATTGTTGTAAAATGGGACCAATAACCCGATTCTGTACAATCCAACGATGTAAACGCGCCGAACCTTTAGCGGCAAAAATAGTGGCTAAAAAATAAAAATCAAAAGTAGGTAAACCAGGAATAATGATTCCTAATGTGCCTATAGCCAAACAGACCCAAGCAAGCCCAATACACACCCAACGTACCCAAATTGATTTTGCAAGATTTGAATCTGAGTCATCCTTAGGTTTGGATATTGAACTTAACTCGGTATTTTGCATGTCTGCCTCTTACTTCAATTGTTCTAAGTCTGCTAACAATTGACCAAAGCGAGAAAAGCCTTGCATCGCGCCCTCAATAACCTGATCTTGCTGCTCTTGACTGAAGTTGGCATCATCCATAGCCTGCTTAAAACGTTTCCAGACCACAGCACGCCCCTCTGGATAAGCAGCTAAATTACGCGCAGCAAAGTCAGCGCTAAAACCAAACTGGCTCTGCGCGGCTTTAAATAAAAATGCTGCACCTAAAGTCGAACCTTCAGACACATAGATCCAGCCCAAAGCTTGAGGAAAGCTAACATGATCTGTTGCAATGCTACTGGATTGAGGTGCTAACCCTAGATCTTTTAAGTCCAACAGCGCAGCATCTGAACGACCACGCACATCTAAGTCTGGGATAATACGTACCACTTCAGGGTGTGCATATAAGTGTTCAACATCTTTCTGGAAATAATATTGAGATAAAGTAAAGCGCGCATAGTTACTTTGGTTTTCAAAGACTTTTGCTTGTGCCATTAACTGTTCCATTCGATCATGTTCTGTCGAAGTTTCCGTTTTTAGACGCTGTGACAGACTTGTTTCTAGCTGCTGGTTCATACTGGTGGTCACGTTTAAATCCTATGGTTCCTGTTTGTACTGATTTCCACGTTTGTTCTTTTCAGAATTTCCCAACAACTCGAATCACGCTTTCGGATCTCTTGAGATTGATGATTTTTCTAAACTGTAAAACTGGACTTATACATATAGACGAACAAAAAGTTCAAAATACGCAAAAATAATTTAACTTTCTTCTCTGTACTGAAAAATCGTCTTTTTTACTTTACGCACTATTGCATTTGGACACATCATAAATGATAATCAATATCATTTAAACCCTTGGGGAAGTATTATGTCTCCTTCCACCTCTTCCAAAGCACAGCAACAGTTAATTGGTGAACTTTATCTTCAGCACCATGACTGGTTAATTCAATGGCTCAGATATCGCATTCGGCATCCCTTTAATGCGGCCGATATTGTGCAAGATACTTTTGTGCGTTTAATCCAAGCCAAACATAAGTTGGCCTCGATCCAAGAACCCAAAGCCTATCTCATCAATATTGCAAAACACGTTTTGATTGATCAGCATCGTAGAAATGTAATTGAAACCAATTACTTAAAAAATCTCTACGATGAAGCTCAATTAGGACAAGAGCTAATTCAAGACAACACTATTGAAGACACCATACAAATTCTGGATTTTCTATCGGTTGCCTTAGGTAAAACCACCGCTAAAGTGCGCCAGTCCTTTATTCTTTATTATATTGAAGGCTATAGCCAAACTGAGATTGCTGAATTAACAGGAAAATCACTGCGTAGCATACAAGGCTATTTAGCCGATGGACTCAGTCTCTGTTATGAGCTACGCCATAAAATGCACGCAGAATGCGAAGAATGAAAGACGCTCGGCATATTCGTAAAGAAATTGCCCTTTGGGTGATTCGACTCAACTGTGACAACCCAGCTGAGCGTGCACAAGTTCAGCAAGAGTTTCAAGCTTGGCAAAGAAATCATCCGCAATATCTGCCCTATTTTGAAGAATTCCGAGACTTTGATCTTGAAATGCAGAACCTATCACGCCAGCAAAACCTACATGGTGAAACTGTCGAACAAACCTTTCAAGCCATTGAGCATGAACAGCAAAAAGTTATCTCATTGTTTAATCAGGCTGTTTTCTCACTGATGGCCATCAGTTGTCTTGGTTATTTGAGTTTTACTTATATTCCCTTTTCTTATTATTTTGCAGACTATAAAACTGCAACCAGTGAAGTGAAGAATATTGTACTCGATGATGGCTCAATGCTGACCCTCGCGCCTAAATCAGCCATAAAAGTGGATTACACCGCTGGGCAAAGAAGAATCGAATTAATCCAAGGTGATATCTATGTTGATGTCGCTAAGAACCCTGCTCGCCCTTTTATCGTCCATACAAAACAAGCTGACTATCAAGCACTTGGAACACGTTTTATTGTCAACCAATATACCGATACAAGTGCACTGAATATGTTGCATTCACGTGTTCAAGCCCGTGCTAATCTGACTACTCAGGCTAAGCCTTTAATTGTTTCAGAAGGTCAACGGATACAAGTTGACGCTCATGGCCTTGGAAAAATCGAAGTCTTTGATACACAAATGTTCAAAACTTCATGGCAAATGCAACAAATTCAGGCCAATGAACTGGCTTTACCTGATCTTCTCAATCGCTTAAATGCTTACCATAGTGGCTACATGATTTTTAATGAAAAAGAACTCAGCCAAATTAAAGTGACGGGGATTATTAACCCTCAACAAGACTTGCTTGGAACACTGCAATTGATCCAGTTACAGTACCCTCAGCTTGAGTTTTTTCAAATCGGGAACTATGTGACCTACGTCAAAATGAAAGCCTCTTAATTTAAAATTTGTACTCAAACTTTAAGCTTAAACTTTGCTTATCATTGCTATATAGCCAGTCTACATTGCTTTTATTTTGGTTATAGTTGTAGGTTAAATTGGGGGTCAGACCATATAGTGTGAATTTGGGCATTTGCAGTACCGCTGTATAATTCTGTTCAAAATCATGACGTCGGGTATCAAAGCCAAAACCATTGACATATTGATCGTACTGTCTCCAACGTAAAGAGCTAAACACAGTCAAGTTGATTCCATCTAGGATCGGTTTACTCAACCCAAAGCGAACACCTTGTTGTTCATAAGCTGCAAAATACTGTTCCTCGGTATTGTGATCGACATAGTCTAATCCTGAAAACAACGTCCACTGCTGTGGTAGAACTTTCCAAAAGGTCAGAAATATCGACTTTTCAATGCCACTCTGTTTTTCATATAAGATATGATCGACATCTTCAATTTCTGCTTCCAGTTTTAAGGCCTTATCCTGTCCGATAAAACGCATCCATTCTGCCCGCATACCATAAGCATTTGACAAAGTATCATTGGCATAGCGCCGATGTTCAAACACTGGTGCAACTAAAATTTGATTACGTGGGTTTTGAAAACTATAGCCTGCATTAAAATTGAGCGTGGTTTCATTATAGTCACTTTGCTTTTGATAACTTTTTCCATAACCCAACGCCTTGAATGCAAATCCATGCTGCCCTACAAGTGACCAGCGTTTACTGATGACTGTTTCATAGTCGAATGCACTTGCATCAATCGGATCTGGAGTACCTTGCTTTAAGTCCCGAATAATATATTCACCATTTGCATCTACCCCGACAATGGTGGGCACCAGTGTATAACGCTCGGAAGAATTATTAATATTGGTTGCATGACGTATCCCCAAAGCTACATTGCCTTGCCATGTATCACGTTGATCTAAAGTTTTTAAATACGCGTCGATGCTGTGATTAATATTGTGACTAATTTGATCATTCGCCCCCGCTAAATGCTGTTTCACCTGTTCAAATAACTGTTTGGCTTCTTTATTTTTTTGTTGTTCTGTCCATAATCTTGCCAATTCCAAACGAATCATCATATTTTCAGGCTGCAATTCTAAGGCCTGCTGAAATAGGTGCTCAGCTTGTTGCGCCTGACCTTGTACTCTTGCCAGTGAGGCTTGCGCAAAATAAGCCAAAGACAGGTCATGATCTTTAAAATTTAAATAGCGATTTAAATAAATCTGAGCAGCCTGCCACTGTTTTTGCATGACTGCAATGTATAAAGCACGTCCAACCTCCTCCACATTTGGCTGAACTTGGACGGCCTCCCCATCAATCACCATCGTCGGTAATGGATGAACATCTATGTTTTGTTGCTGTTTGAACTGTTGTTCTATTTGTAATTGCTGTTGTTGTAATTCTTGGTTCAAACGCAACTGAGTGTCGTCATCTGCTGCATATATATGTTGTTGACTTAAAAAGAATATGCCAATTAACCATTTTTTTTTCATTACTCACACTCAAAAGATAAAACATAGAAATATGAAAGACCTACCGAAGTAAGTCTTTCACGCCTTTCAATTAGGGAGTATATGAAGTCTGAACACCACCAAAGGCCGTATCTAAATTACGGTCATCAAACTGGGCAATACCTGCTAAAGAACCAGTATTGGTCGCTTGGTTACCAAAGAAGTGACCCGATGCATCACCTGCGATTGAACCGTTTGCAGTCGCAGTTCCATAGAAGCTTGCTGAGCTTGCGTCAATATCAGCATTCACTTGTAGGCTGCTTACCGTTCCTGTACCAGTTAATTGACCCGTCAAAGTTGCATTATTGAAGTTTGCTGTAAAGGTATTGGCACCTGTGGCAGTCAAGTTGTTTCCATTGTTAATGCCACTCACGCTATAAGTTGCAGTACCTGCATTCGGTACTGATGCGCCAGTATTGTTGCCAATATAGAAAACTGTACGGGTTGCTGCATCAGCAGCACCTGTATAGTTTCCAGCACTGTCTTTCACCTCTTTGGCCCATTCGCCAAACCAAACATCATTGCTTGCAGCGGGGCTTACATTCTTGAACTTCCAAACACCGAGACCTGTATGTGGAAATGGAATACTGGCCAAATCAATCCCTGCAGCCAACCCATAGATGCCTGTTGCAGGATCATAAGTACCGCCATAATTTGGATTATTAATAAAGCTAACCAGATGATCTTCAAATGATGCTTTTAAGTTCAATAACTGACCTTGGACACCCCCTGCTGCTGTGCCAGAAAGGTTATACGCTGAGCCCAATAACAAATTGGTCGTGTCCGATTGCCCATAAACCAAGGCTGCTTGTGCAGAACCCATTACGCCCAATGAAGCAATCATTGCCAGTGTAAGTTGCTTAAATTTCATTTGTTCATTTCCTTTTATTTAGAATTTAAGATCATCAATAATTAAATGATAATCTTAATGATTATTATTTACATATTTGGATTGTATTTATGCTTGATTCAATTCTCTAGATGTAAAGCATAAAAAAGATCGGGCTATGTAAATTGTCAATTAAACTGTACGAATACAGTTTTGTTATTTTCCGTATATCCACATGTGAATACATGGACTTGCTACTGAAGGTTCAGCCGATATAGAGTGCCCAACCTTCGGTATTACTTTGAATATTTCAAAACATTCAGCTTTAAAATATTCATATATTAATCAAGCTAATAACCTTCTATTTCAAGTTAAAACTTATAGCTCAATGCTAATTTAAAGGCACGACCTGGAGCCGCAACCGCAGAACGGGTTAAAGGATCCAAGTAGTATTGATTGGTTAAGTTGGTACCAATTAGATCCAGACCTAAATGCTCACTGTGTTGGTAGTGTGCATAGGCATCGACGGTTAGCGTGTCATCCCATTGCAAAGGTGCGTTAAACCAAGCCACCAATTCAGTTCCAATATAAGGATGGTCATAGCCTTCAAAATAATTCAGACGTGTGCCTAGCTCTAATTTGTTATCCAATAACCGTGTGCCGAGGGTTAGGTTCGCTTGGTATTCTGGTAAGGCCATATTGACCAAATAACCTGTTGGGAAACCATAATTGATACAGGTTTTTGCTACACCCGACATAGTCATGGCGTCTAGACTTGCAAGCAGACCTGAACTTTCATCGCAGACTTCATTTTTTGAGTTATAAACCAAGGATAAATCGGTAAAGTATTTACCATTGTCAAAACGCCCTGAAAACTCATAGCCTTCGACTGTCTGTTTATCAATATTGCTAAATTTCAGTTGGTTATTACGTTCAATCACATCTTCTGTTTTGTTGTGGAAGTACGCCAGTTTGATGTCTGCATGCCCTTTTTGTAAGTTAAACAAATCCTTCATGTTATATACATAAGCCAGTTCAAAATTGTGGGCATGCTCGGGTTTTAGATCATAACCTGACTGTGATGCCGAAAACCCTAAAGTCGTTTCAAACATGCTCGGCATGCGATAGGCTTCAGTATAGTTAATATAAAAACGGTTGTTCGGATTCAATGTAATGGCTGCCGAAACAGCAGGTGCCCAATTTTTATGGTCTTTTTTCTTTTTCACCACAGTTGAGTTAGTCTCTGTGACTTCAGAAGAACTGACATCAGGCTGACCATTGGTATTGAGCGCCAAGTCTTTTTGACTTAAGTCGACTGTTCCATTTAAGAATGGATTGTTCTCTGCATGAAACTTGCCATCTGCGTCGGCATACCAGTAATGTACCCCTTTAAATTGATAGGCTTTTCCAATGGCACGTTTAGCGCGGTTGCGTAGCGCAAGATTAACGCCCCCCCAATCATAAGCAAAAGCTCCATTTTGATCCATTTCATCAAACATTTCTTGGGTATAGACATCAACGTTTTCCGTATAAGACAGTTTCTGCCCAATGGTCCGTGTGGTTTCCGATAAACCCGCAATGCTGTCTTTATTGCCATTTAAAAAGTCATCAAAAGAACTATACGAAACCGAGCGGGCGCCTGCCGTTAAGTTCAGCCATGACGTCGCCTGCCAATCAAAGTTAAACCAATATTGATTTTCTGAACGATGTCCTGCTCGTGGCAACATACGAAAAGCAGAGGTGCCCTGACTATCGTTGATATATTCATCTTTGGTGGTCAGTTTTTCACGCGTTAAATCCGCTCCAACAGTTAAACTTAAGGCATCCATAAAGTTAAACTTGTTGCTGAGACTCACGCCCTTATGAGTGGTTTTGGCATCGGTAAATGCGGTATCAAGAATGGTAAAACCATCACCCGGGCTACGGTCGCGGACACCATCTCCATCACGGTCAACATTGGCTTCCCAAACATAATCACGTTTTGAAATCCAGTTCACGAAACCACCTGCCGAATAGGTTTGTGATTCCGTATCGGTCTGAAATAGATTTGCACTGAAATCAAGCCAACGGCTATTTTCAGGGTTAAATCTATATTTTAAACTATAAGCTTTTGTACTTACTTCGCTGACAGGCCACTGTGGAACATTATCCTGCGTCTGCCACATAATTCGCGAAGGCATAATTTCGCCATAAATGGTGTTGGTATCTCGATAAGTCAGTTGTAGCGCATGGTCGTCGTTTGGTCGCCAGTTCCCCTTTAACAGCCAAGATTCCATACGATTAGAAGTATTGGTGACTTCATTGCCCGGTTGCCAGACCGTTGCCATATAAGGTACCAGCCCTGTATTGTAATCAATGTTGCTACGGTCGCCCTGCTTAAAAAAGTCACTATTATGCTTTCCTGCAAAGTAGTTGCCACGGTCTCGATAGGCATAAGCTGCAAGCAAATCAAATTGATCTTGTTTGGTCGCCACCGCAATACGCAGTGCCTGATCTTCTAAATGTGTGAGTTTATTGTCACTGCTGGTTTTTGGAGTCACTTGACCCAATGGGTCTTCACCATTATAGCTACCGAGCTTATCCCAACCTTTAGATTCTGCGACATCCCGATAATCTTGCCCATGATAAGAATGCATTTTTTGGGCTTTGGTGGTATTCGTCGCGCCTTCTACTTTAATTTCAGCACCATAGCGCTGTCCTTCACGTACAACATCATCCGCTTCTAAAGTCTTAACCGATACCCCACCCGCAATGCCTGTTTTCACATCACGATCTAAAACTGAACCTTTCACTACTTGAATCGAGCTGAGCAAATTCGGATCAATATAACTTCGACTATTGGCACCGTTGTAGCCACGCCAGACCGTCATCGACTGTTCTGTTCCATCAATCGTGACGGGTACACGTCCCTGCCCTTGCATACCACGGATATTCGGATCTAAAGCCCCACTATTACGAGCATCGCCACTATACACATTCGACATTCCTTTCAGTAAATCTGAAGGCGTCGTCCCTTTAAAACGCTCAATCGCTTCTTTGCCTGCATAGACGGTCGAAATATTTTTATCATAGACATCATCATAGCCTTGCTCATCTCGTTCTTTTTCGCCACTAAAACTGAGGGCTTCGAGCTGTACATGAACAGAGTTTGGGTTTTCCACGTCGAGAGCCTGTGTACTTTGCGACTCAGGCAATGCTTGTGCAATGACCTTATTTTGTGCTGTATCTGACTTTGATGTAGTCGGAGCTTCTTTTAACAAATAACCTGTCGCATTTTTTTGCAAACTAAAAGGCGTATCTTTTAATAAATGCTGGAAAGCTTCATCGGCTGTGTATTTTCCGTTTAAAGCAGGTGCTTGGAACAGATTGGTCTTTTTCGGGTCGAGTAACAAAGTCACATTGGCTTTCTGCGCAACCAAATTCAACGCACTGGTCAAATTACCCTGTGGAATGTGGTAATTCATTTCAGCAACTTGTGGTGCCGCTGAAACAGACTGCATAGCCAATGTCGATGAAATGGCTAGTGATATACAGAGACTTAAATATGTCACCTGCTGTTTAAATTGTTTTGATGAATGCCCCATGCCCCGACCCAAAATAAGTAAATGATAATCATTAACCAAGCAAGCGTATATAAATCCCTTGTTTGTATGTATAGAGACGAGTGGCGGATAAAAAACATGCAAAAAAAATTAATTTAATTTTTCCCAAAAGGAAATAAGCAGAAAAAAATAACGGTTTCTTTCAATCCTCGTAAAAATAAAATAACAAGATTGTGATAGAAAATGAGGTCTTAAGTCTCATGTTCTATATCTGGAAACAGCATGAAATGTAGAATGCAAACGCTCTAGTTTGGGCATTTGTAGTTTTCGTCTTCATTTCACGATGTATAAATAGTCATGTATGGGAAACAAGGCATTTTGATTGGTCAAGTATTCCATCAAAAAAAGAAGCTTTGTCTCAAGCTTCTTAGCATCATGGCGTATCAAATATATGCTGTACAACGCTTCCAGCCCATTCTTAAAAGAAATGTATGGCTATATTTCTCACAAAATATAAGTCCCAAAACATTCGGTTTAACCTGAGATGCGATATTGGAAGGTATTTTTAACATTCGACACACTGGTCGGTTTGCCATCGACGAGACGAGGCTGATATTTAAAAGTGAGAGCAGCCTGAATCGAAGGTCGTACAAACATCGGATGGCAGTCGCCTTGTGCCTTTGGATTTTCTACCCGTCCTTTTTCGTTCACGCTATACACCACCGTACAATCCCCCTCTAGCTTACGATCCAAAGCTTGTTCAGGGTAAGCTGGTGCTATTTTTGTAACAGGTTGATAATTTTTAACATCAAATGATTCAGGATGAGTTTGTGCTTTAGGTTCTACTGATTTCTGGGTCTTCGTCTGAGTTGGTATATCCGCTTGAGACTGCGTATCTACTGTTTTCTGAGATTCCGCTGCTGCCGTTTGCTTTTCCGTCACGACTTGCTGTGTCGGTTTAGCCGCTGTAGGTACAATTTTGTTGCTCTGTGACTCTACAAACTTCTTGGTGGTTTTCGGTTGGACTTCAGTAGGTTTCTCAAGCTGTTTTTTGACAGGCTCATGTAAGGGTTTTTCTTCGACTATCGGCTCAGGCTTTTTAGGTTCAGGTTGTTGTTTGATTGGAGGGGGTATTTGCACAAATTGTAATTGAATGGTTTTCGGCTTGGGTTCCGCCAATGTTTCATGCATCTCAACCGTACATAACCATGCAATTAGCGCAATATGCAATCCAGCCGTGACCGACAGAGCTAGGCCTTGATCACGAAACCTAATTTTGGAAACGGTTGCCATCATGATTGTGGTTCCTCTGTCACTAGCCCCAAGTTCGTTACCCCACTTTTTTGCAAGGATGCTATGGCCTGTGCAACCAGTTGATAATCAGCATCCTGATCGGCACGTACATAAAACTGTAAGCTTTTATCTTTTTGAATAATCGGAACGAGCTTTTGTTGCATAGTGGCTAAATCAATGGCCTGATCCGTAACTTTCTCGGTATTCACTTCTGATCCAATATTCCAGTAATACTGGCCATTGGCTTGAATAGATAAGGTTACAATACGCTGCTGTTGTGACGCGGGCATGACATTGGCATCCACTTTAGGCAAATCAATTTGAATGCCTTGCGTCAACATTGGTGCAGTCACCATAAAAATTACCAACAACACCAACATGACATCAATATAAGGAACCACATTCATTTCAGCATTGGGTTTTAATTTTTGAGGACGCTTAATCATGGTTCTTGCTCCTTAACGCGAAGTGCGCTCAGTGTGCCCCAACAAACGATAAATACGCGTTTGCAACTCATTGGCAAAACCGTAATAACGACTGGAAAGCTTGTCAGCACGTGCCGAAAAGCGGTTATACGCCACGACCGCAGGAATAGCGGCAAATAAACCAATAGCTGTCGCAATCAGCGCTTCTGCAATCCCTGGTGCAACTGTATTGAGGGTTGCCTGTTCAACGGCAGACAGTCCAATAAACGCATTCATAATGCCCCAGACCGTTCCAAATAAGCCTATATAAGGGCTGACTGAACCAACTGTTGCGAGAAAGGTTAGATTCTGCTGAAGCTTTTCTTCTTCTTCACTGATACTACTGAGTAAACGACGTTCTACCCCATCAATCACATCACTTGTGGTGAGTTGCTCATCTTTGATCAATTGATGGTATTCATCCACCCCATGTTGAAAAATGCTGACAACGCCTTTTTGTTGTTCAGGCTGTTGGTAATCTTGCTGTAAAAGATTGAGATCTTTTTGCTGTCTAAAATTCTTTAAAAAACGGTTCCAAAGCTGCTCTTGTCCACGAAGTAACATGCCGTGACGCACGATTAAATACCAACTTACGACTGAGGATAAAACCAAAATCAACATCACTACTTTTACCAACACACTGGCATGGCTAATCAACATCCAAACTGACATTTGATCCATCGTTGCTTGCATAACGCACTCCAATTTTTTTACTGCATGGTGCAGTACATATATATTTTTAAAATGGGCTGTGATTCTTTAGCAGCCCATGTACTCACTCAGGTACTAAACTACTAAAGAGTTATTTAGTCCAAATGCAGCGCTTGGGCGATTTTTTCCCACGGCACATATTTAAAGTTCTGATTGGTTTCAGGCATACGTTTACGTCCGTCTTGCACCACCAACATGCCTCGCTTCCATTTGCCACCAAAATTTAGGGAACTCACATCTAGTCCATCTGTTTCAGACACAGCGTCAATGCCTTTGTCGGTATTGATGCCGATACGAAATGCGCCACGAACCGTGTAAGGTGCAGCGGCATCAAGTACCACAAAGCTGTCATTGCCTTGGCTTGAAACCACCAAATAACTTTGGTTTTTGCCGTGATAAAGTCCCATCCCCTCAATGTCATCATGCATCACCTCTCCTACACCTATCACCTGCTGCATAGGAAGCTGAGTTTTTGGGTTGAGATCTTTTACCCACACCGCGACATCCTCTTCACCCAAGAAAATACGCCCTGTGGCATCGTCTACGACACAGCCTTCAGGTTGAGTTTTCACTGAAAAACGTTGTACTTCTTCAGCTCTTAATTTTTGCTGTGCAGCCGTGATGTGGTATTGAACAAAAGTCCCGTTTTTATCGTTGGGAATGGCATAAATTTCCCCTTGAGCATCGCGGTACATGCAAATGCCATAAATATCATCCAATGTGGTTGCTAACTCGCCAAGCACAGAAACCTTGCCCGTTTTGGGTTGAATCGCAAAGAGATGCAGGCTGTTATGATCTCGGTTTGATGCGACAGCCAAATCGACTGTCTGATTGCCCCATTTAAAACCGTGGCGTACATCGACATTATTCAATCGCCCTACAGGCAAGTACTGTACCGTTTTGCCCTGTAAGTCGTTAACCTGTAGACCACCTTGTTTATCTGTCGCTAAAATACGGGACTGACTCGGCTGTGCAGCGTTATGCCAAATTGCAGGATCATCAGCCGCATCCCCTGTACTTGGCACGCCCTCCGTCTGCACTTCTGCTGGAATAGTGATGATATTTTGGGCTTTGGTCTGGGTCTGCGTTTCCCATTCCACATCTGTCACTTTCACGGTTTTATCATCTAAAATCAGCAAGGATTTATCAGTTAAATTACCTTGAACACTCAAAGTCTCTGCTTCTTTCACCGTGTCTAGTTGTAAAGGCGGATGTGCTTTCCATTGCTTATCTTGCTTTTGATAACGATAAAGCAAAGGTTTTTCTGCATCGAGTACCGCGACATGATCATCTACAATCGCAATTGCAGAAGGTGAACCTTGAATCGAACCAAAGGGTTGCACGAGATCCACCGCCTGACGCACCATGTCTGCTTCAGAATGAGCTGGATATGCCCAAATGCCAACATTCGCTTCATTAATAAACAACTCTGCTGTGGCATCATTCACTTTGCATACACTACTAGCAGGTGGAAAACTGAGACGGCGTACCAACTGTGGTTGAACCAAAGCCTTCTCATGCTGAGCCACCAACCATTGTTCACCAAGCCCCTCTTCACCTACTAAAAAAGCAAAACTCAGCCCTTGAGCATCGGTATATAGGCAAACATCTTCAGACTTAAATGAACGCTTTGGAATAAAACTAGGCTTGTCCCATGCTTTATTTTTTAAGTTCATGCTCATCAGTTGAATTTGCTGTTGTTGCAAATTCGACGCAGCAATCAATAAACGCTCCGAACCAATCCGATAATCAAAACGCCCAAACTGACCTTGAATTTGATGTAGTACATTTTGTTGATCATCTAAAATTTGTAGCCCTTTATTTTTACTGCTCAACAGTGCGGCAACTTCAGGCCATGCACTCAAGGTTAACCATTGCACATCCTCAGTTTTCGCCCCATTCATGTCGACTTCACGTAATTGCAACTTCGCTGCCATAGGCTGATCTATTGGTATTTCAACCGAGCTTAACGACTGGCTACTTTGCGGAGCTTGAGGCACACTGTGCTGACTGCATGCGCTCAATAACAGCAAGCAACTGCTTAAAGCAGACCATTTAAAAGATGAAAATTTCATAGAGATACTCAAAATTGGGCAAGGAACCTCAGGTCTGCTTCTGTTGAGCAAACCTGAGTACTAAATTTAATTCGACTTAAAAATGGGTATAGGTCAGTGCCAGTTTGTAAGCTGGGCCATACTCTTCATATTGCGCGTTATAAGCCTTAGAACCTGCATAGTTGTAATAATGCTCATCGGTGATGTTTTGTACATCAAACTTGAGCTGTAAGTTTTTAGATAAGTTCACATGACTACTAAAATCAAGGAAGATTTGGTCATCGGTATAAATATCTTTTTCAGGCGTATCAATGTCACCAAGTTCATACAGATAACTCGATTTATAATTTGCTGAAAGTCGTACACCAAAACGTTCATTTTCCCAGCCAAGCATCGCATTCGCCACCACATCCGACTGATTTGGCAAATGAATACGACGATTCAGAAGTTCACCATCTTTCATCGAATCAATATCCGCTTCTGACTTACTAAAGGTGGTATTTAAACCCAACAAGAACCCGTTCCATGGTGCTCCTAAGTGGTCAAATTTTTGTGAATAGGCAAACTCCATTCCATAGAGTTTGGCACTTTGACCATTTTTATAAGTCACAGCTTCATCAAAGTCAGCCCACTGACCTGTCCCTGCAATATTGGTGTTATAGATAAAATTGTCGATATCTTTATAAAAACTATAAAAACTCACCATACTGGCTTTGCCAAAATACTTTTCTACACCCAAATCAAAGTTAGAAGACTCTAAAGGCTTTAACATTGGGTTACCAAACTCAGCTTCATCACCATCTATGTAAACACCTGGCGCACTTTGCGCAAAGTTCGGACGCACGACACTATTGGTCCATGCCGCACGCAGGTAGGTATTGTCCGCCAATTGATAACGCAAATGTAAGCTTGGCAACCAATGATCATAGTCATTTTCATATTTGGTCGCAGTGATCACATCATCATTAAACTCAAAACCACGTGCTTCAAAGTTGGTATTTTCATAACGTAAACCAGCAATCACACGCAATTGATCCAAATCAATCGTATTCATGACATAAGCCGCTTGTATGTCTTCATTTGACTTAAAGTCATTAATGATGGAGCCATCCGCAACCACATAGTCAGCAGCGTTTAGCCCATTTATTTTGTCCTGAATGGCATTTTCATTGATGCTTGGACCAAACTGTCCCAGTTCATAGTGACTGTTTGAATTGAAATCTGAACTTGATGTGCTGAGGTTTTTATATTTCCACTCATCGGTATTATTGGTTTTCTCACGTTGACTGATTTTGCCCCCAAACTTCAATGCAGCAGCATAATTCCCCAACATATAGTCTTTTAAAAAGTCTAATTTACCGTTGTATTCTTTATCGGTGGTTTTAGACTTTTCCCACGACACCGAATCTAGCTCATAGTTGGCAGCATCATAAAAATCTTGATCTGCCGTTACAACTGGCTTTTGGGTACTGCTAAAGCCAACATTGCTAAACTCAGCTTTATATTTCGCCCCTGAAATACCGCCTGGGTTTTCCTCCGATGCTTCGCTATAACCGAGTTGGCCTTCAACAGTCCACGTGCCGAAACCTTGCTTGCCCCCTAAAACAAAGGACTGAATTTCTTGCGTTTCAACACGACTTTTTAATGAGCGAGTGACTTCGGCATCTCCACTTTGCCCTGCAAGTTGTGGATCGGCAAATTCAACTGAAACTTCTTGACGCGATTCGGTATCTTTAAATCGGCTATATAACGTTCTTAAATAGTATTCGCCTGTGTCATTGGGGCGGTAATCAAAATTCAGCCCTGCACCAATGCGCTCACGCTCGATGTCATATTGGCGCATTGCGGTTTCTTCAAGTGCGTCGCCATCCCAAGCCCCACCCGTTTCAACATTGTCCGAGCCAAATTTTCGGTTTTGATAACTCAGTGCCAGCGCTACCCCAAGGTTGTCTTGCCCCTCACCAACACTGAAACGGTTACTGATGGCACCCGATGCTTTAGGGCTATATTTTTCCCGTTTTTCATCATAACCACCTTCAACCGTTCCCGTATAAAACAAACCGTCATGGTCAAAGGCTGATAAACTTTCAACTTGCACCGTACCGCCTAATGAGTTGG
Source organism: Acinetobacter sp. TUM15064 (assembly GCF_008980265.1). Classification (NCBI taxonomy): domain Bacteria; kingdom Pseudomonadati; phylum Pseudomonadota; class Gammaproteobacteria; order Moraxellales; family Moraxellaceae; genus Acinetobacter; species Acinetobacter sp. TUM15064. Next base: position 23,767 of record NZ_BKFU01000041.1, read on the forward strand.
CATCCATATCTGGTGTCAGCGTTTTCACCACAGCCAAAGACTGCACCAGCTCTGATGGTAAGACATCCAATGCCACGCCACGGCGATCGCTTTCAGGCGCGGGAACCAAAGTACCATTGATGGTCACTGCATTTAAGTCAGCACCTAAACCACGAACCGAAACAAAACGTCCTTCGCCTTGGTCACGCTCTGTAGATACACCCGGTATCCGTTGCAAAGCTTCTGCGGCATTGTCATCGGGTAATTGTCCAATGCCATCGGCATGTACCACACTGCTGATTTGGTCGGCACGCTTTTGTTCTTTGAGTGCTTTATCCATACTTGCAGCTTGGCCAATGACCTGTACATATTCCACCGTGTTATCTTCGGCATGTAGATGCGTCATGCTCAGCATTGACAGGACCAGTGTACTGAGCTGAAAACCCGCACGCTTATGTTTCATGAAACGGCTCTGATTATTTTGCATTATGTTCTTCCCCTCAAGCCAAAGTGGCGTGGTTTGAACGCACAATAGAAATTGAATGTGAACATGATGTGACAGTGCCTTTTACGATCTGCCCTTTTTATTTATTTTTGGCCATTTTCAGCAAAAAGTGAGCTAATTTGATCTGTATAGAGAAAATACTGAGCATACAGAATGATGCATATTCACCACAAAGATAGGGTTTTTCAGCATTTTTATTCTCAAAAAGCAAAAATACACTGATCTATTTTGACTCTAGCCTTTGCCATCAAACTGTCATCTAAATCTGTTTAGCTTGGGCGAAAATAAATCATTTCAAAAAATGCTATGCCTAAATACTTTGCTTACTACCGCTGGCCTTTGTTATGTGTAGCGACTGCCTGTAGCTTATCCCTGTGGTTGTTTATCTTACTTGGACAGAGCAAGTCGTTTGCTGAATGGAACTGGGTCGATATTTTAGGTGAAGGGGGAGCAACTGTTTTTATTGGTATTTGGATTTTCTTTATTATTAAAAGCCGTCCTTTGGGCCGTGTAACCAACTATATCTTTTATGGACTGTGTTTTATTTTTTTCCATATGTGGATGGACAGCTTAGATGAGTTTATTCGCCTACCTAAAGAAATCATGTGGGATGCATGGCTTGAGTCCATTCCTTTTCCAATTGGACTGTGCCTATTTACCATCGGGATTTATTTTTGGCATCAAGAAGAACTGGCGATTTCTAAACACATGCAAAAACGAGAACGTATTTATCGGGATCATCGTTTATTCGATGCACTCACCCCTTTGGCCGATGCGCATTACTTTAAAACACAGCTCAAAGCTGCAATTGAGCAAAACTTGCATGAACCCAGCGACATGTCCGTCATATTGTTAGATATGCATAATTTTAATCAGATTAATCAAACACATGGTTTTGATGAAGGCACATCTATTTTACAGCATGTTTCACAATTGATTAGCTTAAACTTACGACCACAAGACCTGCTCTGCCGCTTCGCAGGAGATCGTTTTATTATGCTGTTACCAGAGACGAAGCTACAACAGGCTGAAAAAATAGCAGCTCAACTTGAGCGCATGCTTATGGTCAGTGCTTATTATCAACGTGATCTGTCCGCACACATTCCTTTAAAAGCACTCACGACCTGCTGTTCAGTCGGGCAATACCAAACTGCTCAGCAACTTTTGAGTGCCTTAAATCAGCAATTGCTCCAAGTGAAGCAATACTACTCACCAAAGCGAGTCACGGTATGAGCTTTGAATGCGACTACAGCTACATTCCTGCGCATCATCAATTGTCTATTTTAATTGATTTAGCAGTCAGCCATGAGGTCGAACATCACGTCCTACTCAGTGGTAGCGGTATTTTCTTGGAAGATATCTTTTCAGGGCAAAAGCTGATTAGCCAGCAACAGTTACAACAGGTTTTAACAAATGCTGAGCAGTGTTTTCGCAATCAGGACATCAGTTTTTTATTCGGTCAACGCAGCCTAACCACCCCCTTTAATGACGCCATTAAATCCATGCTGTATGCATCGACCTTCGATGAAGCGCTTAGCCGTTATTTAACATTTTCCGCGTCTGTTTCACCGTGGTTATGCCCTCGACTCATGTACAGCCAAAGCCATATTCATATTTATTGGTTAGATGAAAACAAGCTTGAAAATCGCTTTTTAATCGAAAGTGCAATGAGTGCAATACAAGCATTTAGCCGTCAACTGTATCAAACCAAGTTAGCGTGGAAATTCGAATTTAATTTTTCTGAACCGGATTATATTGAACAATATTGGACGCATTTAGGCAGTGCTTTAGAATTTAATCGCCCGATCAACATGATGAGCCTGCCTCGTGACTTGGTCCATGAAAAACTTCCCAATGCCTCTTCGACCTTAGCTGCGATCAGTTATCAACATGCGCTGAAAGAAATGACAGCTCAAAATATTCAACAGAGTTTTTTGCTCAGTTTGCATCAATACTTCATGCAAAATATTCAAAATAATATTCAACTCGAACAAACTGCTGATTATTTTCAAATGAGTTCTGCCACCTTAAAACGTAAACTGAAAAAGCATCAGACCCATTTTCAGGCGCAACTCGATCAAAGTCGTTTGCATACCGCCATCATTTTATATCGTGTACATGGTTTTAAAACTGAACAGATTTCTCAGTATTTACAAATTAACGATGCCACTAATTTTCGACGTGCATTTAAACGTTGGAGTGGTTTAACAGTACAAGCGGCACAGTCCTAACCACTTATTTTCCCCAAAAAAATCACGGATATTGCTATTGTAACGTCGGAATTAAAAGTCAAAAACCCATCGGCTAATCACTAAAGTCCGCATAGTCACGTTCGCTGTATTTTTCTGTTTGCGTCCAAGGTGTAGCAACATGTTGGCCAATTTTGCGCACGGTAAAGGTTTTGGCAGAGCCAGAGGTCGGTTTGAGCAATTCATATTTTTGAACCAGTTGATCCTGTTCATTCCATATAATATTCAACGTTTGCCCAGCACTGCGTATTTGATAATGCGCTAACTTCGGATCACGTTGAATCAATTGTGCTCGCTTTAAAATGTCAGGATGAATCAAACTATATTCACAGCGCCAACAGTTTTTCATCCCTAGCATTTCTTGATCGACATCCTGCAATTGCACCCGCATTTTTTCATCTGGCAAAATATAAAAACGCTGAAACGGACTTTCTACGTTTGCTTGCCCGACTACATCTTTGCGCTGCATCCACTGAATTGCACTGTCAAAACTCGCATGCTCATGGGTGTCTGTTTTGGCAGACACATGAGCGTTGCTATGTGTCTGGGCTTCGTCAGCATGCGTTTGAGTGTTTAAACGTTCAATCCAAATATTTTGCGCATCTCGAATCATTTTCTCACTGTATTTTTGAATGGTCGTGACCCCATTGGCATCCAACCGTTCAATCTGATAATCAATACGATATTCATCGGCCGACCATACCCATGGACTGAGCAAACTGAAAGACAATGCTAAGAACTTCATTTTGAATTTGAACGGCCGTATTAATCTTATATCCATTAGAATCCAAATGCCTTTTTCAATTGCTCAAATACCCATGTATTTTCTTGTGTGCCTTTGAAAAGATTTGAATTCTTTCCTTCAGCAAACAGCATCACATCTCCGCCGCCATGTGTTTCGCTTTTCGCCAGTTGTACCCCGACTTCTTGTTTATAGTCGTCGGCAAAGGCTTGCTCGTTGCTAATACTGTCACGAATATCTAAACGTTTACCCGTACCATTTCCAAAAACGAGCGTCGTTCCTGTTGCCCCATTTACATCGCGGTATGGATTATGTACTTGGCCATCAGCCAGCACTTTGCTGTAAGCATTTTGCTCTTTTGCAATATTATAGTCATAGCTCAGCCCCAAAATACCTGGATTAGTCTCCGTCGTTTGGCCCGTTCGTGCGGCATAACCATTAAAGGTCATCACATGGTCATGGTCTGCCGTCACTACTATCAAGGTATTGCTCAAATCCACTTTATCCAGTGCAGTTTGAATTGCATCATTAAATGCCTTGGTTTCCTGCAATGCCCGTTTGGCATTATTGGCATGTAGCGCATGGTCAATACGCCCACCCTCAACCATCAAGAAATAGCCTTGTCCATGACTCTGTGCTTGCAGTGCATCAATCGCTTTACTGGTCATCGCCGCCAGACTCGGTTCAGTCTTTATATTCTTCTTGAGTCGATCCAAATCAAAATTTAAATGCGACTGTGTGGAGAATACGCCGAAAATTTTCTGAGTATTGACCGTCTGTGCCAAATCACTTTGGCTTAAAACGGTTTGATAACCCTGCTGTTTAAACTCTGCCAATAAATCACGACCATCCAAGCGCCCTTTGGGGTTGGAGACTGCATCATAAGGCGTCCAGTGATTTAAGCCGCCTCCCATAAGGACATTAATGCCATCCAATAAGTTTGGATTATAAGCTTTACCTTTTGGAACAGCTTGAAGCGCAATATCGTATTGCGCATCACGATGACAGATATGTGCATAGGTTGCCGCAGGTGTGGCATGGGTGAGTTCAGTCGTCGTCACTACACCAACCGCTTTTCCCTGCTTTTTTGCCAGTTCTAAAATACTTAACGCAGGCATCCCTGCGACCATACTACGGCCCTGTTCTGGACAACGGTTGATGGCTTTCGCTAAGCTTTTGCCATTCGGCAATTTTCCATCTTCAGGTTCGACCGCAACCGTTCCTGTTGTCATCGCAATCACTTCATTTTTATTTTTCTGCCCAGTCATATAGGCGCCCATAGAGGGAGCGCTATCTGTGGTTTGACCATCCTCAGAATAGGTTTTAATCCGTGCTGCGTGCTTCATGCTGTCCATGGCCAGTTTGCCATTTTCCCCCACAGCATAAATACGACTTGCCGTCACTGTGGTTGGTCCCATGCCATCGCCTAAAAAGAATATAACGCTTTTCGTCGGTGTAACTGTGGTGTCAGCAGCATACAAAGCACTTGAAGAAATCGACGCTGTAAGCAGAAGCATCATGTATGGGATGGTTTTTAAAGTATGTTTCATGTGATATCCCTCTGCTATAAGCCTGTGATCTTACGAATGAGGTGATTGACCTCAATATTTTCAAGGCTACCTGAGAACTGATCGGCTCCCTGACCAATTGCACCTAAAAACACATCTGCACCGCCATGCGTTTCTTTATCTTTATAGCCCGTTTGAATCACAGCTTCTTGTTGGAAATCATCCGCAGCAGTGCCCGTACACCAACCCGTTTCAGCCAAAGGATAGGTGAAACTATATTTTTCACCTTGCGGTGCCTTTGGCCCTTGTACTGGATGACAGACATCAGTGTCTTTTAAGTTCAGTACCAAGTCATCCATACGGTTTTGAGTGGGGCGTTTTTTGCCCGTACCAAAACCGATAATCGGATAAGGTTGACCATGAATATCTTGAGCAAAGCCCGCTTGGTCATAATTTTTTACCAATCCAAGCACGCTGGTTTCCTTACCTTCGACGTATTTTCCTGTACGCTTGGCATAACCATTTAAAACCAAGGTGTGATCATGGTCGGCCGTGATTACAATCAGTGTATTTTTAAGTTCAGGATCACTTTGTTTAAGCTTTTGAATGGTTGCTTCTAAAGCATCATTTAAGGCAATCGTGTCTTGTAAAGCACGTTTGGCATTGGTGTCATGCAGCGCATGATCTATACGCCCGCCCTCCACCATCAGGAAAAAACCTTTTTTATTTTGCGTCAGGATGTCTAAAGCAGACAGCGTCATTTGCTTGAGACTTGGCTCTGCCAAGTTTTTCTTGGTGCGATCCAAGTCGTAATTTAAATGACTGTGATTAAATAAACCCAATAATTTTTCATTTTTCGCCAGTTGCACTTGGGAGAGTTGGTTTTCATCAAAAACCACGCGGTAGCCTGCCTTTTGCATCTCGGTAATTAGATTGCGCCCATCAGTACGTTCTCCACCTGCATCTTTGGGCAAAAATTGACGCTTACCTCCACCCAAAACCACATCGACCCCATCTTTGAGTTTGAGGTTATAGCGTTGATAAGCATCACCTTTTGAACTCGGGACCAACTGTGATGCAATGTCATTTTCAGCATCACGGTGGCATATATGCGCATAAGTCGATGCAGGCGTGGCATGCGTGATCCGCGTCGTGGTTACAACCCCGGTTCCCCAACCCTTTGCTTTGGCTAATTCGAGTAAAGTCTGTGTGTTTTGCTTATTTTTGTTTTGAGGGTTAGTCGCACACTGGTTATTCCCTACTGAGTCAGGTTCAACCGCAATTGTCCCTGTCTGCATCGAGATCACCTCGTTTTTCATCTTCACACCGGTCATGTATGCGCCCATCGAAGGTGCGCTGTCCGTGACTTGTGCATCTTCAGAAAAGGTACGAACAAAAGCAGACTCAGGCAGCCGATCAATCGCCAACTGACCATCTTCACCAACAGCATAAATACGTGAAGCGGTAAGCGTGGTAATGCCCATACCATCACCCAAGAAAAAGACCACACGTTTCGGTTGTTGGACTTTTTCTTGTTGGAGCTGTTGCGCTGTATTGGCCTGTTGATTTCGCGTTATCGTCGTACTTTGACAAGCGGTAAGCAATAAAGCGCTGAAACTTATACATGCCACGCTGATTGTTTTTAATTGGAATTTTTCAAGAGAACCGAGCATGGCATCAACCCATCTAAAGATGGCTGAACCATACACCGCAGATATTTAATTAAGATTACAACAGTACACAAACTTTAAATTTTCTTGGTACTTAGATATTTTTATCACGTTTCACAATGATTTTTAGTTGGGTACTTTTACAAAATCGGGCACTATAAAAAAACCTCGGATACGAACATCCGAGGTTTTTTAATTTTTAAACCTATGCTGAGGCAAGTTATTGCGCGGTATAGCCACCATCCATCACCACGGCTTGACCCGTTACACCACCCGCCTTATCACTGGCAAGGAAGATCGCATAATCCGCAATTTCCTCTACACTGAGTAAGCGTTTTTGTGGCACCATCGCCAAAATTACATCTTCTAATGCACTTTGTTCGCTGACATTTCGGGTTTTAGCCAAGTCATGAATTTGACCACGTACCAACGGTGTATCGACATAGCCCGGACACAGCGCATTCACCGTAATACCATCACGCGCACACTCTAAAGCCGCAACTTTGGTCAAACCAATTACACCGTGCTTAGCACTGTTATAGCCTGCCTTACCAGCAAAGCCAATCAGACCGTTAATCGAAGCCATATTAATCACGCGACCAAACTGCTGCGCTTTCATGATGGGAAATGCATACTTGATGCCAATGAACGACCCCACCAACATGACATTAATCAACTTTTGATAGACTGCGGTTGGAAAGTCTTCAATCACTGCAACATGCTGAAAACCCGCATTATTGATGAGAATGTCCAACCGCCCATAGGTTTTCTGAGTCAGCTCAATCGCTGTTTTATATGCTTCTTCATCAGTCACATCACAAGGCGCAGACAAAGCCTCAAAACCTTCATTTTGAAGAGCTGTAACCGTTTCAGCACACTTCTCTGCATTCATATCAGAAATGACAACTTTGGCACCTTCACTGGCAAATTTCTTTGCAATTTCATGTCCAATACCGCTGGCTGAACCAGTAATAAATGCAACTTTATCTTTTAACAGTTGACTCATCATGTACTCCGTTGTCTTCTTTTTTCATTCCAAAGTCTTAAACAATACCAAACCAAGTAAAGGCAGCAATGGCAACAAATACCGCGATGGTTTTAATAATCGTGATGGCAAAAATGTCTTTATAGGATTGCTTATGGGTTAAACCTGTGACTGCAAGTAAGGTAATCACGGCGCCGTTATGCGGTAAGGTATCCATACCGCCAGATGCCATCGCGACAATACGGTGCATGACTTCAGGTGGAATTCCCATGGCGAGAATCGCAGCATTGTACTGATCGGCCATCGCACTTAAAGCAATACTCATCCCACCAGAAGCTGAACCTGTCACGCCTGCTAAAACTGTCGTGGTGACTGCACCATTGACCAGCGGATTGGTAAAGGTATTACCCAATGCATGACTAATGATCGCAAAACCTGGTAAGGCCGCAATGATCGCACCAAAACCATATTCAGATGCAGTATTCATCACTGCAAGTAAAGACCCGCCAATACTGGCATTAACGCCATCTTTAAAGCCCGTATAGACACGGCGGAAGTCAAATGAAATGGCTGTGATAATGCCCACAATCAAAGCCAAGCCCACGGCCCAAATGGCAGAGGTTTTCGCAACATCGACCGTGTAGGCTGCAAGTCCAATCGCATTAAAGTCAAAACCGTTTGGATACCATTCTTTAATTGCGGTTGATAAATATTTATTGGTCACGGCAACTAAAATAAGCGGTACAAAAGCTAACCATTGACGCGCGGTAGAACCATTTGATGTGGTATCTAAGTTTTGCTTCAGTTGTTGTTGCTCGGCTTCTGTCAGCTCAATACCTGTGGCATAGCCATCCCCATTTCGAGCGGCTACACGACGGCGCCATTCTAAATAGCTCAAACCTGTAGCAAGAACAAATACCCCACCAATCAAACCAAGAAACGGTGCCGCATAAATGTCCGTACCAAAGAATGTGGTTGGAATAACGTTTTGAATTTGTGGGGTTCCTGGCAAGGCATCCATGGTAAAGGTAAATGCACCAAGGGCAATGGTTCCTGGAATCAAACGCTTTGGAATATTGGCTTGTCTAAAGAGTTGATTTGCAAATGGATAAACAGCAAACACCACGACAAAAAGACTGACGCCGCTATAGGTTAAAATTGCACCTAAAAGCACAACGGTTAACATCGCATTTTTAGAGCCAATCAGATTGACAATGGTTTTGGCAATAGATTCGGCAATTCCTGACATTTCAACCACTTTACCGAAGATGGCACCGAGTAAAAACACCAAGAAATAATCTTTAATGAACCCAACCATTTTGGGCATAAACACGCCTGAATAAAAAGGCAAAACGTTAGCAGGGTTAATCAGTAAAACCGCCAACAAGGCACAAATCGGTGCCATAAGAATTACAGAAAAACCTCTGTAGGCTGTATACATCAGTAGCCCAAGAGACAATAAAATTACACCCAAATCCCACATATTTTTTACTCCATCCTTAAAGAAAATATGTCTTGATGTGCTGTGATATTAATGGCGAATGATGTCAAATGTAGTTGAGTCACAGTACAATCAACCTGTACTGAAAGTACCCTATACGTATCCATAGACCGTCTATTTTCCATCATGACGAGATGTCTATGTGCACTCTGATCTATGTACTATATTTATCCATCAGAGCATTAATATTTCAGCTTATGGGTCAGACTATAATGCATATAAACCCGCACATTGTTTGAAAATAATCATTGAGTAAGAAGAAAAATTGATTAATATCCATGCCCTAGTAAGACTGATCAAACTAATTGTATCAAGTTAAAGGTAAAATTTCGAAATCACACAAAATAATCAATTTTTATATTTTTCATTTAGTTAAAACATATTTTTACAGACTATCACGCTGTTCGGCTTATACTGCTTTGACCCATCGAATCAAAACCACATTTACTTTCATCACTTGATCTATTTTGACCTCTTGTTGTATTTTTCATGTAAACCATTGGAGAAAAGCACGTTCACTTTCATTCGACATCGTGTTGCATCATTGCTCAGGGAAGCTCATGACACTCAAACAATTAAAAGCCTTTTTAGTCCTTGCACGTACGCTTAATTATGCCAATGCAGCCAATGAACTGTGTCTGAGCCAATCCGCTCTCAGCTTAAGTATTAAAACGCTAGAAGAGGAACTCGGTGGAAAACTGTTTAAACGCAATACACGTCGGGTAGCAATCACCACCGAAGGTCAGTCCCTGATTCCCTATGCCAAAAAGCTTCTGGCTAACTGGGAAGATATGGAAAAAGATGTCAAACAGCGCTTTAAACTCAACCGTGGCACTTTAAATATTGCCTCAATGCCCTTTGCCACCCATGCGGTACTCCCCGCAGTCATGCATGATTTTTCACAATTACACCCCAACATCAGTTTTTCCATCCATGACATTACCAATGAAAAAATTATTGAAAAAGTTCAAGAAGGCATTTTTGAGATTGGCATTTGTTTTGAACCTAAACCGAATGATCAACTGATTTTCCAGCCCTTATTTAATGAAGACTTTTTGGCTCTGTTACCCAAACACCATGCCTTAGCCAAACAAAAAAGCGTGACATGGCTGGAACTCTGCTCTTACCCTTTTGTGACCTTACAAAACCCCTCGATTATTCGACATGTAATTGAGGAACAGTGTGCGGCGCATCAAGTGGTGTTGGATTTGAAAGTCGAATGCCACCAAATTAGTTCCCTATCTCACTTTGTTGCCTATGGCATGGGCGTCAGTGCGATTCCACGGCATTTTCAGAAATTCATTGATCTTGAAAAAAATGTGTTGGTTGAAATTGGCGACAACCAAACTCAACTGGCGGTGGGCATTATTTATAAAAAAGATTATGAACTGTCCAACATTTCAGCCCAATTTATTGAAACCACACTTTGGCATCATTTTTAAAGCCTCACTTTTATCATTAAAGACAAAATACTATTTTTATTTCTTATAAATCAAATACTTA